>JBGSNT010000101.1:0-13510 GCA_041739575.1 Nodosilinea sp.
CTAGTTATGCTGCCACACCGCATCGCGCGCACAGCACACACCGCATTTGCCGCATGTTACCGGGTAGGTCGGTCTTCATAGCCTGCTCAATTAAAAAGCTCGGCACTGGAATAGTGGGGGCAGCCCGTACCGAATAGCTCACCAGGGTGCCCTGGTTGAAATCCTGCAGGTGCAGATCGGCGGCAAAGTGAGAAAATGTGCCCTGCTCTAGGCGAAATTGAATTGCTTCACAGGCGGTTTCAACCACCTTCAGGTAAATTTCGACCTGGGCGCTGAGCATCATAAACCCCTTACGCCCGACCTGGTAGAGACGACGGTAGCGCTGGCTCGCCGTTTTGACGGTCTCAAGTACCTCGCTGTGGGTGATATTGGGAAAAAACTGGGTCCAACGGCTGTAGTTGGTCACCTGGGGCCAAATTTGAGGCCGGGCTAGGGGCACGTACATATGAGCAGTTACCGCACCACCACCTGGGCTGGGCTGGGTTTCAAGCAGCACTTCTCCCCGCAGCAGAGCATTCTGGTCACTGGGCGAGAACTGAGCTAAACCTCTGCCCTGTGTCTCAGCTTCAAGAACAACCGGCATTTTGCTAACAACCACTGCTGCACTCCTCCTAACAAGGTCATCGGATGGCGTCTACTCGATCCCCCAGGCTCCGCGTCGGGCACTGGTTAGAGACAGATGCCTTAGAGCCAAAAACTTTTAGGCCTGGCCCGGCCGTTGTACCGTCTCTCCTGTGGAACAGGCCCAGTCCTAGGGCCAGTGCGGGCTACTCAGATGGAGCTAAGCAACCTGCCCCATACTACCGCTGGCTAATCCATTTAAGCTCAGGCTCCCCAGGGGAGAAGGGTAGCTGTAGTATCATTACGGTGTTTTCACTGTGGCATTCAGTATTCTCGCTTACCCTGGTAAAAGCTTTATAAACGGAGGCACTATTGCCATGGGCCGTCGCCGCTACCCTCTTCAACCTCTAACCCAACTCTTTTTGGCTGCCCTGGGGCTTACGGCACTGGTGTGGTTTTTACGGGGAATATCATTGCTAGCCTTTATGCCTGGGCTAGCGATCTGGGTTCTCATTTTGCTGTGCTTTAGCCTAGGTATTGTCAGCAGTCTGCAACGCATTCGCTAGGTCGCCCAGGGAAACGAGATAATATTCAAACCTCCGCCTCAGAGTTCTAAGGGATCTGCGGGTTAATGGTGTACCAGGCGGCCAGGTTTTCTCCCTGCGGGAGAAAGTCCGCTCAGCGAGTACCTTATTTTCCTGCAAGTACCTAATCCCGGCGTTTGATCTTAAACGACTCAAAAGATGGGGGAGGTGGACCAGGGACTCGCATTCCCCAAGGGCCTCTGACCTCACCCCGGTGCCGCAGGGTGCTGAGGTTAACCTCAGCACCTAGGGGGATTAGCAAAAGGAGCAGGTATAGAGCAGCGAGGTTAGCCCCCAGAACCAGTAGAGGGCGGTAGGCAAGGGCTTGATTGGCCCACCAGCTTAGCCCCCACTGCCGTAGCCCTAAAATAATCAGCCCCAGGACCACCGAAAGCCTTACTCCAGGCCATAGGGGGAGCCCTGGCAGAGGGCGAGACAGACGATATAGCAGGGCCAGGCTGAGGGCAATGCTGCCCAGGGCTACTACCCAGCGGGCTAGCTGTTCCCCCCAGCGGGCCAGACCCGGTTGAGCCAGACTGCCGCCATCGGTAATCAGGCTAAAGACAACTCCAGCCAATCCCAGACCCAGCAGGGTAGCGGCCCAGGGGAGTAGCCGAGTGCGCCAGCGAGCGGAAGCAGATGGGGCGGCACTGCTCCCCACTAGTCGCAAAAGTTTTTGGGTGCCAACTACTAGAAAAAACCAGGCGCCCAGCCCCACCAGGCCCAGCCCCCAGCGATTTAGGGGCATGGCATTGATCGGCGGGTCTGGAATCCCTAGTCCGGTCTGGAGCGATCGCGCTAAACCCAGCAGCCCTGGAGGCAGCCAAAGGGCCTGATGCTGCCCCAGATTTAGCACCACAAAGCTGCTGCCCAAAAGCCCCAGCAACCACAGAAATGCCACCGCCGCGGCCACCTCAGCCCAGCGCGATCGCCGGGCCTGATATCCCACCTCTTGCCAGAGGCGGCTATTGCCGTAGACAGCCAGGGCATTGGCCCAGGCGCCCAGGCTCAACCAGTGGAGGAAACGCTTTGCCATGGCCCCTATATTGCCATACCTCTAGACGTTGACGCGGTTGACTTGGGGCGCAAACTTAAAGCAGCGAGTCAGCTAGGCTGGGACAGGAGACCGGCAAGGACTAGGCCCGGTAGACGGGAAGGGTAAAGTAGAAGGAGCTGCCTTTCCCAGGGGCCGAGTCGACCCAAATCTGGCCGTAGTGGGCGCGAATAATCCGCTGGCACAGGGCTAGACCCAGGCCGTAGCCCTCCTCGGTGACATCGCGCTGGAGTCGGTAGCTTTCTTCGAAAATCTTTTCGCGGTTTTCGGCGGGAATGCCGGGGCCAGTGTCAGCCACGATAACCTGCACCTTCTGGGTCGTGCGATGGAGTGCAACGATGGATACTTTGCCTCCCTCGGGGGTGTATTTAATGGCATTGTCGAGCAGGTTGGTGATCACCCGTTTGACCTGGGTGCCATCGGCATAGACCGTCGGCAAGTCCTGGGGAATTTCCGTAGATAGGCTCTGATGTTTCGCCGCCAGACGGTTTTGAAAGCTCTCTGCCACCTCAATACACAGGGCGGGCAAATCTAGCTCCTCAGGATAGAGTTGCAGCTCCATAGAAGCCCCCCGCGCCGCCTTGAGAATGTCGGTAATCATGCGGTTAATCGCCCGAATCTGGGTTTTGGCATGCTTGAGTAACTGCCCTGTTAGTTCGGGGCTGAGGCTCAGTTGGCGGGTTTGATTGGGGGCATAGCCCAGTTCCAAGGTTTCTACGGCAATGGAGGCGGCGGTCAGAGGGTTGCGCAGGTCGTGGGCCATCATGGCAATGATGCGGTCCTTGAAGCGCAACTGAGCTTCAAGCTCTTCCTTGGCCTGGTTCAGCCGAAAGATTTCGTCGGATAGCTTCATGAGCTCAGCGGAGTGGGTGAAGGGGGGGGCTTCCTCCTTCGTTCTGGACAGCGGGCGATCGGGGTTTATGACATCCAGTTCTAGGCTATTGAGGTGTTCCTGCTGCCACTTAGGCCACCACCGCTCCAGCTGATTGACAATGTCACTGCCCGCCAGCATTTGCTGGGGAGCGGGGGCAATTTTGATCAGCGCCGGACTGGCCACCAGTTTGTAGTGCTCAGCCAAGTAGGGCTGCTCGCCAATATCGACCACATCTAGGTGAAACTCGAAATGGACTTCGAGGGTCTTTAGGTATTGCTTAATCTGATGAACCTGGGCAGCTAAACTGGGGCGTTTGTCGATGAATAACAGTAGCTTAAGGGGCACCCGCACATCGTCTAAGGAAGTGGAGGAATCCTCCATTACTGTCTCCTGAAGATCTGAGAACCAACTGCTGTGCCTAGCCTAGCCTCCTAGGGCAGCTTTCCTAGGGATAACCCACTCCGGCTAAACTTGGCTCAGACTGTCTATGAGTTTACCTTGCTTGACTAAAGCCTGGCAGTCCGAGATCTATGCCTAGGCTAAATCACTAAATAGAGCCCTAGGGTAGACTGCTAATCCTTAGCCAGTTGCTAAGCTGGCACTAGCGAGAATGTGCTCCCTGGCAAGGTCCTTTACAACTGTGTTTAGTTGACCAGGGTGACTCAGGGATTTGCCCCGCCTTTGCAGTGGGTAACAGAACGGAGAATAGCACTTTAGGTCGGCCTCGGGTTGATCTATTTAGCTATGTCAATGATCCTGAATGCAGCAAATTCCGCCTTTAACAAGAGTTGTTACGGTTGATACCTAGGATCAAAACCGCAACAGCCTGGTCTACTACATTAAGTCTGAGGGGCATTAAGTCTGAGGGGCCACGTTGGGTCGGGTTGATAGGGCTCCCCCTGAAGCTGCTCAGGATTGAGCTTTAAATCATTCCATCAGCTGTTCAACCATTTGGCAGCGTTGGCACCATGTTCGAGTCCACGAGAGGAGGCAATGTGATGGCTAGTTCTTTTTTAAAATTCACGCTGTTGCCCTCATTGGCTGACCTATGGCAGAGTTTAGCTGCCCTCAGGCGTCCCGCGGCTAGTCTGTTGTCCCTGACCGCAGCGATCGCCCTTGGCGGGGCTGTGGCCCATGCCGAACCCACCCCTGAGCGCTACCTCTTTGGTCAATCGGCCCAACCCGACCAGGTGGGTCAGGGCTATGTGGTGTTAGAGCGTACCGGCGATCGCGTCTTTGGCGCCCTGTACTATCCCAACTCCTCCTTTGACTGCTTTTACGGCCAGGTGCAAGGTACAGAACTGGCCATGACCATTATCGGCAGCTACGACCAGGAGCCCTACTCCTACAGTATGGCCCTGGCGGAGGGTCCGGTGGTGGCCTCAGCTGGCTCAACGGAGGAGCTAGTTCCCTTTAGCCTCAGCGATTTTTATACCATCGCAACCCTCAGCGATAACGATTACCGCATGCTTGATATGTGTCGGGGTGTCGGAGCCCTCGGGCAGTAGCTCAAAGTTAGGCGAGCCGTTACCCAGTTAACTGTTGTTAAGGGAACGCTGGTTTATTCTTAAGGCTCCCTATCCATGTTGCAGGTCTCGTGAACGCAGCAGAACAGGCTAACAGCATCGAGTTTGCCAGTAAAATTGCCGCCGTAGTTGGGCTCTTTAAGGCAGAGTTACCTGACCTGAGAGCCGATCTTAAGCCCTGGGCCAACGATCCCGATACCCGCGGTCTAGTCGATCCCGACTCCATTGACGTGGGATTTCATTTTCCGGGAGTGAGCCGGTTGTTTCAGTGTCGCAGTCTGCTGGTCCAAATTCGGCTGTACAACGACCCAGAGACCCTGATCCGACGGGTAATCGGCCTAGACCTGGCCGGGTTTGATCACCGGGGCAAGCGCTGGAGCCTTTCCACCATAGACAACTGGGCCTTCTCCGGGGACGTGATCCCCGACCCCACCTGCCGCGAGCGGCTGCGGCGGTGCTGCCGCCAGGTCTTCACACTTTTCAATGAAGTCTGAGGCATGAAGCCTGAGCAAACCACTGGAACAAACCCACGGTCCTAGGGCCGCTGGGGTTTGAGGGATGCAATAGACCCACCATGCCCGCTGACTTGGCGCCTCAACTCCCCTGCTCCCTAGCCTCTAGATCCGGTCCAAACTTGCGCCGCACTCTACTCGGGCTTGCTACCAGTGGATTCGCAGCCCCTGGGATAACATCACCTCCTGAAGCAATCCCATATAGCCGCCGGGGATCACCTCCGGCGGATCGCTGACCGGCGCATCCGGAGACATCAGCCAGCCAGCCGTTACCCCCGCCGCCGCTCCCACCTGCCACTCGCCGTAGTGTATGCGGGTTGAGGCATTGGCAATGTGAGTGGTGGCCATGGCCTTGCCGCCCATGAGCAAGTTGTCGATTCCCTGGGGGATCAGGCTCTCCATCGGGATCTGCACGGGTCTGACCTTAGGTTCCTGGGCTGGTGCGCTGACGGCCTCTCCCGAAGGCTGCCAATTGCGGTAGCGACAGCCGTGGATATCGATCGCATAGTGGGTTAGCCCCACGGTGGTGGCGCTAAAGTCTCGCTGGTTGGGAAAGTTGTAGCGCAGATCGTTTTCGCGAATCATAAAGGCCTCCTGACCGTAGGCGGGACGGCCGAGAATGCGCCGCCCCTCGCGCAGGTAGGGCACCATGCTCAGGCCAGATAGGGTGCCCATGGGGCTATCGGGACCGTAGAGATAGGCCAGCGGGTAGGCGGGGGTGGCCTGGGTTTCGAGCAGCCAGCGGGCAAAGGTGAGGGCGTGTTCTTCGCCAAACTTGAGGGCCGACTGGGACAGGCCCCCCATCCAATTTTGGTACTGCCCTGAGTCCTCTAGGGCTTGATCCTGCATCCCCAGGGGCGAGTCTATCCAGTTCCAGTCGTTACCCTGGTTCCAGTTGATCATCGAAATATCCCCGTAGGCTGGGGTGCCAGTGTAGGGATTGCTGCGGTTCTGGCTGACGATGCGTCGGTAGTGAAACAAGCTTTTGCCCGCGAAAAACGGAAACCCCTCCAGGTTGTATACCGACTGGTGCTCGTGGAGACCGTAGGTGGGCTGCAGCCTAGACAAAGCCGCCAGGCTATCGCCGCCGTCGTTGTGGATGGCGATCGCAAAAGGAACGGTAAAGGCCTGGGTACAGCTGGGGTTATCAAAGGCAGCGCCATTGGGCTCGCCGCTGGTGGCCTTTGACTCCGATCCCAGACGGTAGGGCACCTTAGCCCAGCCCACCAACTCGCCCGTATCGGTGGCGTCAATCACGATCATTTTCTGGCCAGGAGGCGGTTGCAGCCTAACCGGCACCCGGTCAAACTCGGCGGTGGGCGACCAGCTATACCACTCGGCCAGCTCCCCCGAGAGCAGCCCCCTTGGCCCATAGTTGGGGTCTTTGGGGATTCGCCGCACCCCGTACACCGCTGTGATGCGGTGGCCTGTGGCGTCAAACTCGGCCCCCTTAAAGGCTGTCATGGCGGCCCACCGACTGGCGGGGGCCGCCGCTTTGGCATCGGTTAAAAACTGCTCCGCGGCCTGTGCTCCCGCCTTTGGGGTAAAGCACAGGGTGCCAACCCAGCAGCTATTAATATCGGCCACCAAGCGCGACGTTCCGCTAGGACTCCAGTCGGGCAACTCGGCCACCTGCTGTTTAATCACCTGCCGAAACCGCTTCCAGCTGGGCGAAAGGTTATTGGCCTGGCGCATGCGGAGGGATTCGTCTAGGGCAGACACCCCCTGGGAGCTAATTTGCCCCCCCAGCCAGGGGGAGACCTCGATCAGACAGGTGGTGGTGCCGATGGACATGGCGTGGGCCGCCGCCGCCACCCCGCCCAGGGAACCGCCGATAACAACCACCTGGCACTCCCAAACCTCCTCAAAGGTGGGGAGAGGATTGATCTGGGGGCGGCCATTAAACACCAGGGGTTGGGGCAGGTGACTGAGCTGCAGGGCCGGACTCAGCTCACCGCCAACCTTGGGGGGTGGGGCGGAGGACCACCGCGATGCCGTTAGTCCTGCCAGGGCGCCAATGCCGAACATGACAACCGCCAGACCCGATAGATTGCGCCACCGCAGTCGCCGCTGAATTTGTATGCGATCGCCCCTCACGCCCATTTCCCGTTTAACACTGCCAAGGTTTTAGCACAGCCTAGCCCAGGGTGATCCCTCTTTACCCTTCTCTTTGTACAGGCCGCTCCAGGCCGAAGGGAACCTGGTAAAGTAGCCACAGTTTGTCTCAATCCCCCCCGCCATGCCCCCCAAACTGCCCCTTACCCCTAGCTTCGATGCCTCCAGCCCTGACTTAGTTCCTGCATCGACCTACGGTTCAGGAGCACCACCGGAGGCCGTATCGCTGCTATCGGTAGAGGATGTGCAAAAGTACCTCAATCGATCGCGGGCGTCGGTATATCGCTACGCCAACACCGACGCCGATATACTCAACCCTCCCTACGACAAAACCAAGCTCAATCCCGAGGTGCGCCGCGACAAAGACGATCCCCTTGAATTTCGGCCCCAGGAGGTGCGTCGCTTTGCCGAAGAGGTGCTGGGCCTTCACCCTACTATTCAGGTTCAGACCCCAGAGAAGACCGTTACCCACGACCTGATGCGGCAGATGCTAGAAGAGCTAAGGGCGATTCGGCAACTGCTAGAGGAACGGGGGTAGACCTGTGAGGACCCGAGCGAGCCAGGGTAGAGCAGGGTGAGGAGGGTATCGTCCCGCTGCATGGCCCGGCACTCTCCCCGCCGTAATTTCCGTAATTTCTCAAAACCGTCGGGAATGCTAGATTTAGAACTGGTTTAAAGCTGTAGTCTTAAGGTCAGACCATAGCTTTAGCTTTGGGCGTGATCAATGTCATGGATTGATTGCTATTCCCACGCATATGGTTTTAATGGAACCGTTTTCCACCTCAACATCGTCCATAATCTTATCCAAGACGTGAGCACGGCGCTGGTGACCCTAACCCAGGTTCACCGATGGGGATCGAAAATATGGGATTGTCTGAGCTTTCGTGGCTTTTGCTCCGACCTCAAACAACTTCCCTTGTCGAATTCAATTATTTCACTGTATGGATTCTGCCAGTCAACCTGACACCCCTGCGGGGGAACCTCCTAGTCCGTCATCCAACGTGCTGGGTGTACTCATCGCGGTAATTACCCTCACCCTACCCCTATTTGTGGTTGCCCATTTCTCATCAGCTACGGTAGACCTCGAGCGACCGCCTACCTTTTCGGTGCCTGCCGCGACCGGGCGCTAGGGACCCCCCCCAGATAGGCACCTAACTGGACAGACACGATTTCCCCCTACTCGGTTGAGCTGAGTTTGCCGACGGGGGGGCTAATCCTACGGAAAGTGTCCCATAGCCCCGTAGAATACTATGTCGGAAGCCTGTCTCTTGGCGTCTGGAGTCGATGGTTTGCGCTGTGCTCCAGAGCGCTTAGACGTTCTTCCACTGGTGGAAACCCGATTATTTGTTATTGGAGTAGCATTGTGGACCTATCTCGTATCCCAGCCCAGCCTGAGTCTGGACTGCTGAACGTGCTGGTGGAAATTCCTGGCGGCAGCAAAAATAAATATGAATTCGACAAAGATTTAAATGCTTTTATCCTTGACCGGGTGCTGTTTTCGTCGGTGAAATACCCCTACGACTACGGCTTTGTGCCCAATACCCTGGCCGACGACGGGGATCCTCTCGACGGCATGGTGCTGATGGATGAACCCACCTTCCCAGGGTGCGTGATCGCGTCCCGGCCCATTGGCATGCTGGAGATGATCGACGGCGGCGATCGCGATGAGAAAATTCTCTGCGTGCCCGCCGAAGACCCCCGCTACGCCCACGTTAAGTCCTTGGATGATGTCGCTCCCCACCGCCTCGACGAGATCGCCGAGTTCTTCCGCTCCTACAAAAACCTGGAGAAGAAGGTGACAGAAATTCTAGGTTGGCAGAATGTCGATAAAGTAGCAGCCCTGGTGCAGGAATGCGTTGCGGCGGCTAAGTAGCACTAACCCGAACCCAAAAAGCGCTGCCTAGGTACCTAGGCAGCGCTTTTTAGGTTTTACCGAGTAAGAGACATGGCGATCCCTGGATAATCAGGCGATCGCCCCATCCTAGAGCCCTAGTACAGCTCTTCTTCCTGGTGGGTCATGATGGTGCAGTCAGAGGTGGGGTAGGCAACACAGGTCAGCACATAGCCAGCGCTAATCATATCGTCATCTAGGAAAGACTGGTCAGACTGGTCAACGGTGCCGGCAGTGATCTTGCCAGCACAAGTTGAGCAAGCCCCAGCCCGGCAGGAGTAAGGCAGATCTAGGCCCTGCTCTTCAGCGGCGTCGAGAATATAGGTAGCGTCATCGATGTCGATGGTTGTATTGAGCCCTTCAGCCTCGTTGATCAGCGTAACTTTAAAGATTGGCATGGTGCTATCCTCTCGTCAAATACAGATTGCAGATTGATCTTTGAGCTACAAAACACCCTTGGGATAAGGTTTCCAGGATTTGTTCCGAGCAGACCTGACACAACTTTGATACTACGGGAAAACCTGAAGCCTGTCTTGCCTTTTTGCGGGCTGGCTGAACGGGATTCGTAATCAAACCAATTAGGAATGGAATGGTTTGCTTATGGGTCGAGGGATCCTAAACCCAAAGGTAGTGCACAGGGGAGCCTTTGTGACCTATGGGATGGCCCCAGTATCTGCCTAGCCAGGCAGATACTGGGCGATCGGTAGTCGGCGGTGGCGGCAGTTGGCCCCCCAAGGATGGCCCGAAACCATGGTTTTTCTGGCCCGGCGGCCCCTTTGCCCGCCCAGCCCTAGGCCTTTCGAGCGTTTTCAGAAAGCTGCAGGTTGAACTCGGCCTGGGTCAGCATTGCCGCCACCTGGCAGGCCGCATCGGCGGAAAGGGCGGGTTGGCTTTCCGCTAAAAAGTCCAGATAGCCGTTGAAGGTACGCATGATAATTTGTTTGCTTTGCAGCATAGTTGTTCTCCTTAAGGTAGCTGCCCACGGATAGAATCTGCCCCATGATAAAAGCTGTCTGGGCCTGGGAGTCAATGTCGTTATACTGAAATGTCGAAAAGGGTTAGGTTGGGCGTATGGCCGAATTAATTTTGTTTTGGCACCGCCGTGACCTGCGTTTGGGCGACAATGTTGGGTTGGCTGCGGCGCGCGATCGCACCCCCCAGGTGGTCGGCGTTTTTTGCCTTGATCCCGGCATTCTCCAGCGCGACGATGTGGCCCCGGCCCGGGTGGCCTACCTGATTGGTTGCCTGGAGGCCTTGGGCGATCGCTACGCCAAAGCAGGCGGGCATCTCCTCATCCTCCAGGGCGATCCCCGCCAAAAAATCCCCGCCTTAGCCCAGGCCATCGGGGCCAGCGCCGTCTACTGGAACCGCGACGTGGAACCCTACTCGCGCCAGCGCGACACCGAGGTGGCCGAGGCGCTGAAAGCAGTCAGCATAGAGTTTCGCACCACCTTTTGGGATCAGCTGCTGCAGGAGCCGGGATCGGTGCGCACCGGGGCCGGTGACCCCTACACCGTCTACACCCCCTTCTGGCGTAACTGGATCAAGCAGTCAAAGGCAGACCCGCTGCCGGCCCCCGAAAGTCTGCAATCCCTCAGTGGCAAACAAATCGATTGGGCTAAAAACGCGGGCTGTGTCGATCTGCCCAGCGCCGCTGCCCTGGGGTTTGTCTGGGAGAACGGTTTCCCCCTGGAGCCGGGGGAGCAGGTGGCCCTAGAACGCCTGGAGGAGTTTTGCGACGACGATTCCCGCAGGGATCGCTCCGCGAATCGCGCCATTGCCACCTACGACGAACAACGCAACTTCCCCTTTGTAGATGGCACCTCTAGGCTCAGCGCGGCGCTGAAGTTTGGGGCCGTGGGCATTCGCACCGTGTGGGCCGCCGCCGATGCCGCCTACGGGCGCTGCCGCAGCGATGAGACCCGCGACAACGTCCGCACCTGGCAGCAGGAGCTGGCCTGGCGGGAGTTTTACCAGCATGTGCTGTACTTCTTTCCGGAGCTGGCCGACGGCCCCTACCGATCGCAGTGGAAAGCCTTTCCCTGGGTGAACGACGAAGACCAGTTCCAGGCCTGGTGCGAGGGCCGCACCGGCTACCCGATTGTCGATGCCGCCATGCGCCAGCTCAACGAAACCGGCTGGATGCACAACCGCTGTCGCATGATTGTGGCCAGCTTTTTGACCAAAGACCTGATTGTCAACTGGCAGTGGGGCGAAAAATATTTTATGCAGCACCTGGTCGATGGCGATCTGTCGGCCAACAACGGCGGCTGGCAGTGGAGCGCCTCCAGCGGTATGGACCCCAAGCCCCTGCGAATTTTTAACCCTGCTAGCCAGGCCCAAAAGTTCGATGCTGAGGCCGAGTATATTCGCCAGTGGATACCCGAGCTGCGATCGGTGGACACTGGGCCCTTGGTGACGGGCAAGATTGGGGGGCGCGATCGCGGCGACTACCCGGCCCCCATTGTCGATCACAAGGTTCAGCAGGCCCTCTTTAAGGAAAAATATAGGGCGCAAAAGGTGCAGGGGAGCTAGGGTGCGGGGGGCTACCGCCGGCGGACGCGCACGATGCTGGACAGTAGCCACAGCCCAAAGAAGCTGGCGGCTGCAAACAAAATAATGCTGAGAATTTGCCCCTGGGGAGACTGTCGCCCGGTGGCCACGATCGCCGCCCCCACGATCAGCGCCGCCACCACAATGCTGAACGCCTGACGGCTAGATGCTTCATCCAGGCTGCGGCGCAGGTCGTCTAGCCCCTGAATGCTGAGGCTAAACTTGAGCTGCTCAGAACTGAGGCGATCGAGCAGAAAACCAAACTGCCGTGGCGAACTCAGCGACAGGTTGCGAAACTCCAGCCCCGTGCGCAGCAGCGCCTGGAGGGGGTCGTCGCCCACCAGCTGCTGGCGAAACAGGTCGGCCATCAGGGGACGCACCTCGTCGATCAGGTTGACGCCGGGGTTAAACTGGCGGGCCGCCCCCTCCAGATTGGCCAAGGACTTAGTAAATAGCCCCACGTTGGCGGGCCAGCGCAGGTTGTTACGAATGCCCGCCGCCAAAATTTCCCCAAAGATTTCGGCGGTGTTGATCTGCTCCAGGCTGAGGCCGTAGTAGCGGCCCAGCAGGCGGGTATAGTCGCTCTCTAGCCGGGCCAGGTTGACCGGTTTGAGGGGTTCGGCCAGCTGCAGGGTGAGCTGGGTACAGCGCTGGGCGTCGCAGTTGACAATGGCCAACACCATCTCGGTCATGGTGTTGCGGGTGCGCGGGTCCATGTGGCCCATCATGCCGCAGTCGAGCAGGGCCAGGCGACCATCTTCCAGGTAAAAGATGTTGCCGGGGTGGGGGTCGGCGTGGAAGAAGCCGTCGACAAAATACTGCTTGAAGAAGGCTCGAAACAGCAGGGTGGTGGCTGCGGCCCGTCGACCGATACTGCTGCTGTGGGCATCATCGGCCAGCAGGTCGGCCTTGAGCAGGGGCGTGCCCTCTAGCCACTCCATGGTCATAATTTTTGAGTTGGTCAGATCCCAGTAAATTTTCGGGACGATCAGCTGGCTGGCGTCGTACCAGGTGCTCTTAGACAGGTTGCGCCGCAGCTGGTCGGTGTAGCCCGCCTCGGTGGTGAAGTCAAGTTCGGCGTTGATGGCATCGGCAAATTCTTCGGCCAGATCGACCACGTTATAGCGCTGGCCAAACTGGGTGGCCGACACCAGCCGGGCCACATCGCGAATCAGGGTCATGTCCTGCTCGACCTGACGCCCAATGCCGGGCCGCTGCACCTTGAGGGCCACCTGCCGACCATCCTTGAGCACGGCTTTGTGGGTTTGGGCAATGGATCCCGCCGCGATCGCCCGATAGTCCAGCCGCTCGAACAGCTCCTCCGGAGGGCGGGCCAGGTGCTTGCGAATGTGGGCCTCAATCTCCTGAGGGTCGACGGCGGGGACGGTGCTTTGCAAGCTGCTGAGCTCTTCGATGTAGGCCGGGGGCATGAGGTCGGGGCGGGTGCTCAGCAGCTGCCCCAGTTTTACGTACACTGGCCCCAGGTCGGTCAAAATGTTGCGCAGCACCGCCGGGGGCGGAATCTCAGGCTCGTCGGCTTTGCCTCCCACCAGCACCCGCCGCATGTAGTCCCAGCCGTTGCCGAGCACCACTTCCACAATTTCTTTTTGGCGGACCAGACGGGACGATGAAACCATGGGGGCGAAGGTACGATTTGCTCGATGCTAACGCACCCATATTAAGACTTTGGGTGCTGTACCCTACCCCTGTTAAGGTGAACGTTTGTTCTCCTTTTGCTTGAGGAGCCGAGCGGTAGCAACATGAGGATGCTTCGGATTAAACGGCTCTTTTTTAGCAGGTTTTTTGGGACCTCTGGGAGAGGACGAAAAGCGTTTGAGGT
>JBGSNT010000102.1:0-17747 GCA_041739575.1 Nodosilinea sp.
GCTGAGATTGTAGAAGCGGTATTCTCCAGGGATATTGCGATCGTATAAAGCAAGACGCCCTTAGCCATAAAAGCGATACAGCGCACCCTATATCTCTATTCTCCATCTCGACCTAAAAGCAGGTGAAAGTCGATGCATTAAACCTTATCGGAAATTGAGCTAGTAGAATCAATAGCAGGAGCAGCGACCAGGTAGATCCCATGAAAATGACTTATGCCGAGTTGCGGACGAAGTCTCGGATTCTATGCAGTTTGACAGGACTTGATCTTGACTCAAGAAAGTGGACAGGTACTTTAAGCTACGTTCAGGCCCTTTAGAGAGAGCCAATAGTTGTCTTCAAACTGCACTGGGGATAGATATCCGAGGGTCGAATGTAGCCGCTGCCGATTATAGAAAACCTCAATCCATTCAGCAATAACCGTACGGGCCAGGGCACGCGTTGAGAAGATCCTGGGATGAATCAACTCGGTTTTGAGGGTGCCGAAAAAGCTTTCAGCCACCGCATTATCCCAACAATTACCTCGACGGCTCATGCTGACTCTTATCGTAGCTTGCTGAAGTGCCTCCTGATACTCCCCACTGGCATATTGAGAGCCTCGGTCAGAATGAAACAGCAACCCAGACGGAGCCGGTTGGCGTTGCCCTAGAGCCGCCTCTAAGGCTGTCAAAACGACCTCGGTGCGCATGTGCTCGGCCATCGACCAGCCCACCACCCGTCGAGAGAACAGGTCAATGATGACCGCCAGATACAGCCAGCCTTCGGTCGTCCAAATGTAGGTCATGTCAGCCACCCACACCTGGTCGGGTTCAACCGTCGTAAAGTCTCTATCCAAGTGATTCTCAGCGATGGGCCAGGCATGCTTAGAATCAGTCGTCACTTGGAATTTACGCCGAGACCGAGCGCTGATGCCGAGTTTAGCCATTAACCGCACCACCCGTTGACGGCTGATGCTCCAGCCTTGAGCCACCAGGGCTGCCTGAATCCTAGGGGACCCATAGCTTTGGCGACTGGTGTCATAAATCTGTTGAATCTGGTCAGACAAGATCGTATTCTCCTGGGTTCTAGCAGAAGCGAGGCGGTTACACCAGGCGTAATAGCCACTTCTGGACTGCTTCAGAACGCGGCACATCAGGGCAATCGGAAAATTGACCTTCTCCCTCTCGATTAGCTCATAGGATCTGAGCTTTCCCGAGCGAAGAAGGTCGCGGCTTTTTTTAAGAAATCACGTTCCATCCGAACTCGTTTTAGGTCTCGTCGCAGTGTAGTTAATTCTTGACGTTCAGCAGAGGTCAATGAATCTCCGGTGACACCGGAGCGATCAACTTGGGCTTGTTTCACCCACTTGCGGAGCGCACTTTCGGTTAAACCCATCTCTTGAGCCACCTGGCTGACCGGTTTACCCGATTGGCCCACGATGCGAACGGCTTCTGCTTTTTGTTCGTCTGTAAATGTCCTTCGCGGTTTTTGAGTCATCTGAACATTCTCCTTCGTTGTCGACGCTTTGGGAATGTCCACTTTTTCGAGGTAAGGATAATGGGGGTAGGTCAAACCGTCCTCTCCGGTTCTTCCCCCGTCATCGACACAAACTGCACCGGAATGGTGTATTCCGTAGTGATGCCCGTCAGGTGCTTTGTAATAACCAGAATCGTTTGACTGGATCGCCCCACTGGAATCACCAACTTGCCCCCCAGAGCCAGTTGATCTACCAGTGTCGAAGGTACTCGAGGGGCAGCGGCGCTGACCAAAATGGCATCGTAGGGAGCATGGTCGGCCCAACCGAAGTAGCCGTTGCCATGGCGTATGTGCACATTGCTATAGCCCAGTTGATTCAGGATCTTTTGGGTCTGCTGGGCCAGTGAGGCAATAATTTCAACGGTGTAAACCTGATCGGTCAACTGGGCTAAGACAGCAGTCTGGTAGCCTGAGCCAGTGCCGATTTCTAACACTTTTCCATTGACAGGAATAGCCGCCGCATCGGCCATAAAGGCCACGATATAGGGCTGGGAAATGGTCTGGTCGTGAATTATGGGTAGGGGTTCATCCTGGTAGGCCAGGTACACCTCTTGGGAGGGCACGAATCGATGACGGGGCACAGTTAGCAAAGCATTGAGCACCCTGGGGTCGTTAATCCCCCTGGGTTTGATCTGCTCATCCACCATTCGGTGGCGCTGCTCGGCATAGAACCGCTCCAGGTGCCCCCCTGGGTCTAATGGAGTATGGGAAAGGGTCTGATTGAACGGTCGATCGACATCACCGGAGGCGACTTGACTATGAAGGGCGGAATCAGCATTGGTCATAACGACCTCCTGCCGCAGGGCATGACAAAGGATACAGAAAGATGTAGAGAACTCTCCTTGGAACCTACTTAAATTGTACTCCTCAATACTGCTGAGGGGTTCTCCCTGTCTCCGAATCAAACCTCTAATGTGGTGGACCAACTGCCATGTCTTCTGCCGCCCTCAAAGATGCAGGCAAACCTGCTTTTGAAGAAGCCATTGATCACCCCGTAGCCAAGGTCTTGTTGCAGGTCTAGCAGGCTACCTAGAATAGCTCGTCTTACGATCGCGACATGCAGCTAATTTTGTCGCTCCTACTGCGAGAGAAACCCCGTCGCCAGCAGGGGCAGCAAAATTAGCGCCGTCAGAATCACCATTAGGGTCGGCACATCGATGTTGAGGACGTTTTTCTCTGAGCCGGAGGGATTGCGCTTGGGGGAATCGGGATCAGTCATGGCGGTTACACCACTCCGGTTAAGGTGCCTGAGTCTAGTTCCAGGGTATCACCTACCCTTTCACCCGTGTGGTAGGCCGCCAGCAGCAGGTCGCTGGTTTTACCCCAGGCGATCTCGCCCCGGTGGCTGAGGGCGATCGCGCCAAAATCCCGCCCGTTCGCTGTTGCTTCCCCAAAGGATTTCTCCAGGGCAGCGGCGATCGTCATGCCGTCAGTCACCCGCACCACAATGCGGGACGCCAGGCACTCGTCGATAATGTCTTCGCCAATGCCGGTACAGCTCACCGCCGCAAAGCCGTTGGCGTAGGTGCCCGCCGCAGTGGCCGAGTCGCTGACCCGGCCCAGGCGCTCTAGCCCCTTGCCCCCGGTGGAGGTGCCCACCGCCAGGCGGCCCTTGGTATCTAGCACCACCACCCCAATGGTGCCCCGCCGCGCTTCGGCGTCAACGGGTTCCGCCACCACCCCGGCCATGGTTCGCTGAAAATTGTTGGCCCGCTCCTGCATCCATTCCTTCAGGCGCAGGTCGGTCACCGGGTCAAATAGGGGAATGCCCAGCTGCCGTGCCAGTTCCGCCGCCCCCAGATCTGAGAGCACCCGATCGGGGGCGGGCTGTAGGTAGGCCGCCAGGTCAATGGGGTGCTGCACCCGCGACACGTTGATAATGCCGCTAAACCGCTGGGCGCTGCCGTCCATTAACCCCGCGCTCATGCGCACTTGGCCATCCGATTGCAGCACCGAGCCATAGCCCGCGTTAAACCGGGGGGCATCTTCGAGGAGTTGGCAGCCCAGCACCACGCAGTCGCGGGCGCAGGCCCCGACTGCGGCTTTTCGATACACCTGTTCCACAATGCCATGGAGATCCTGGCGCAGAGCACTGAGTGCTTCTGGATGGGTCAACGCGCTACCGGCTCCGCCGTGGATGATGACCTTTGGTAACGCCTGCGTCATGGTGATGGTTTCCCTTAGAAATGCTCTCTAATCTTAAGGGGTGGATCGCCGTAGAACTATAGCGGGGGCGATCGCCCGGTTAGCCTAGTTCGCTGGGCTCGCCGGGGTAGAACGTCTCATTTAGAACCTGATCTAGGGTATAAAGGCAATCGGTCGGGAAAGTCTGCTCTGGCAAATCTGTTTCAGCGATCGCCAAATCTCTGGCATTGGCGTAGGCAGCTCTTAAAATCTCATCTAGAGCGGGTTTCAGGCTGGGGTTCTCTTGAAGGAGGCGAAGGCTATCTCGCCGCTGAATACGAATAGTAGCGAGCCAGATCCGACTACGACTCTGAGGCTGATACTGCCATTTCAGTAAATGGCCCAGCAATATGCCCAGCCAACTGCGCAGTTCCTGACGCTGTTGCCGCCCCAAAGACTCAATCTCCTCAATCAGGTTGGGCAAATCGATACTGCTCCCACTGCTGATGCCCTAGCAGCTTGGCCTGCTCTAGCGTCCAGGCATAAAAATCGGCGTCGTATAAACTGCGGCTAGGCATGAAACTAAGCTGGCAAGAATGTCCTTATTTTAGGCTAGCGGCGGCGGCGGCAGCGATCGCTGCAATACTTCACCTCGTCCCAGCAGCCGGCCCACTTTTTGCGCCAGGTGAAGGGGCGCTGGCACACTGGACATATCTTGGTGGGCAAGTCGGCCTTAGCCCGCTGTTTCGGCACCTAGGCGTCCTCACTCCAGGCCGGGTGAGCCAGCAGCGAGGCCATCATCCGCACCCCGCGTAGCTGGTTGGAAAGGGGCAGATGACCATCGGGGGCGCTCAAATCCCAAATAAAGCCGCCGGGATAGCGGGTCCAGATGTTGTCGTCTTTCCAGGCCAGGCGGGGCCAGAGCTTATCCCAGTTTTGCCCCAGGCTGAGCCAAAGGCGACGCTGCACTGAGAAGCCAAATTTACCCTCAGAGTAGATCAGCCAAAGGCGATCGATGGTCCGCAAATCGACCACCGGAAACTGTTCCACCTCGGTGAAATAAACCCACTTGCGCTTGACCGCCGTCGGTCCGGCTAGTTCGCAAAGTTTGGCTAGGGTCAGCCGATCGGCCTCTTCAAACTCTTGACGAATCAACAAATCCTGTAGCGGTCGGTAGTCCACACCCTGCTCAGAGGGCATTTCCAGCCGTCCATCAGGCCAGTGCTGAGCTAAAAATTCCCGCAGATTTTCCTGCTCTGCGGCGTAGAGCACCTGGAAAATTTTGCCGTCTAAAACCGTGGGCGGGTTATCTTTGCGGTCGGCCAGGGTCGTGGTCAACACTTCAATTCCGCCCTGCCCCAGGGCAAGCAGCTCGTGAACCGCCGAAAGCTGCTTTTTCAGGGCATCGCCCTGCAGTTGGCCGCGCAAATTTGCCAGTGTGTCGCCGTCCGAAACCATAGATATCGCTAACATGCGCCATGAGATTGCCCTTTACCCATGATATGGCATGTTATCCCCTAGGGCTCTGCCTCCTCTGGCATACGATGGCCCTGCTCAAAGGCAAAGCGGACGATCTGCGATCGGTTCTCCAGGTTGAGCTTGGTCAGCATGTTGCTGAGGTGGGTTTGCACCGTGCGGGGGCTGAGAAAGAGGTGTTCACCGATTTGTTTGTTGGTGAAACCCTGCACCACTTCCCAGAACACGCGCTCTTCGGCGGGGGTGAGGGGCAAGGGGGCGGGGCGAAGGGTAGATTTTTCGACTAGCCGTTCAAGGGCATTGTGGAGCCGTTCCGATCGCGCGATCGCCCCCTTGACCTTGGCAATCAGTTCCTGGGCCGAGAAGGGTTTGACCAGGTAATCGTCGGCCCCGAGCAAATGGCCCTGCACTCGGTTAGTCAGCTCCCCCAGGCTAGAGAGAAAAATAAACGGCACCATTTCCCCTTCGGGCTTAGAGCGCAGCTGATGGCAAAATTCAAATCCTGTCATGCCGGGCATCACCACATCCGAGACCACGACATCAGCGGATTTAGCATTGAACAAATCCAGCGCTTCCTCCCCCGAGGCAGCACTAATTACCTCAAACCCCTGGCTTTGTAGCCGCCGGGTCAGGGCTAGCTGCAAAACGGTATCATCATCAACGATTAGAACAGTACTCATGGATCCAGTATCTTCAAAGTGCTTTAAAAGGTGGCACAACGGGGTCCCTTTAGCAGGGCGGGGAAACCAGGCGCTGCGCCTTGACTAGGCCGGGTCTCAGGGAATTTCCCTGAACTGGGTGCCTGAACCTTTGCCAGGTTCAGGCGCTGGTCAAGCCCCGTAGACCCAGACTGAAATCGTTGCTAAACGAGCAAAATTGTGGGTTAAAGCGCATTAGACTATGGGATGTTTTATCGTTTGTAGGCAATTTGCGATGTACGAACGGATCACTCCCCCGGCGGTAGGCGAACGCATCACCTTTAAAGATGGCGAACCTGTTGTGCCGGATACGCCTATCATTCCCTTTATCCGCGGTGATGGAACGGGGGTAGACATCTGGCCTGCTTCCCAGCGGGTATTTGATGCAGCGGTGGCCAAGGCCTACGGCGGCAAGCGCAAGATTATCTGGTTTAAGGTCTATGCCGGTGACGAAGCCTGCGAAGAGTACGGCACCTATCAATACCTGCCCGACGATACCCTCAAGGCCATCGAAGAGTATGGCGTCGCCATCAAAGGTCCCCTGACCACCCCGGTGGGCGGCGGCATTCGTTCGCTCAACGTGGCCCTGCGGCAGATTAACGACCTCTACGCCTGCGTACGCCCCTGCAAGTACTACGCCGGCACCCCATCGCCCCACCGCAGCCCCGAAAAGCTGGATGTCATTATCTATAGAGAAAACACCGAAGACATCTATCTGGGCATCGAATGGAAGCAGGGGGACCCAATCTGCGACCAGTTGATCAAATATCTCAATACCGAGCTGATTCCCGCCACCCCCGAGCACGGCAAAAAGCAGATTCCCCTCGATGCGGGCATCGGCATCAAGCCGATCAGTAAAAACGGCAGCCAGCGGCTGGTGCGCCGGGCCATGAAGCACGCTCTGCGCCTGCCCAAGGATAAGCAGCAGGTGACCCTGGTGCACAAGGGCAACATCATGAAGTACACCGAAGGGGCCTTCCGCGACTGGGGCTACGAGTTGGCCACCTCCGAATTTCGAGCCGAGTGCGTCACCGAGCGCGAATCGTGGGTGCTGGGTAATAAAGAAGCCAACCCTGACCTGTCTACCGAAGACAACGCTCGCCAGATTGAGCCGGGCTACGACGCCCTCACCCCTGAGAAAAAAGCGGCCATCTGCGCTGAGGTGGAGGGTATTCTCGCCGCCATCTGGGACACCCACGGCAACGGCCAGTGGAAAGATAAGGTGATGGTGAACGATCGCATTGCTGACAGCATCTTTCAGCAGATCCAGACCCGACCCGACGAGTACTCCATTCTCGCCACCATGAACCTGAATGGCGATTACCTGTCCGATGCAGCAGCGGCGATCGTCGGCGGTCTGGGCATGGGCCCTGGGGCCAACATCGGCGACACCTGCGCCGTGTTTGAGGCCACCCACGGCACCGCCCCCAAACACGCCGGGCTCGATCGCATCAACCCCGGCTCCGTCATTCTCTCCGGGGTGATGATGCTGGAGTACATGGGCTGGCAGGAGGCCGCCGATCTAATTAAGAAGGGCATGGGGGCTGCGATCGCCTCCCGCGAAGTCACCTACGACCTGGCCCGGATGATGGAGCCGCCGGTCAACCCACCGCTGAAGTGCTCGGAGTTTGCCGAGGCGATTATCCGACACTTTGACGATTAGCCTGACCTAGCGAAGTAAATCCGTTTCCCCCTACCGACAGATTTACTTCGCTGAGGTTTCCCTTGTGATACCCTAGTAAAGTTGTCAAAAAACCACACATTCGAATTTTCGGGTCTCCTCGGCGGGTTTTACCCAAGGGGAGCGCTTTCGAATGGAGGATTAACCCGAAAGGAGTCAAACCTAAATGCCCGTTATTACTCTCCCTGAACTACTTGAGTCTGGGGTTCACTTCGGCCACCAAACCCGCCGCTGGAATCCCAAGATGGATCAGTACATCTTCACCTCCCGCAACGGAGTTCACATCATTGACCTGGTGCAGACGGCCCAGCTAATGGAAGAGGCCTACGCCTTTGTCCGTCGGGCCGCAGAGCAGGGTCAAAAGTTTCTCTTCATTGGTACCAAGCGTCAGGCGGCGGGCATTGTGGCCCAGGAATCGGCCCGCTGTGGCTCCCATTACGTCAACCAGCGCTGGCTGGGCGGCATGCTCACCAACTGGGAAACGATCAAGTCGCGTGCCAACCGCCTCAAGGAACTGGAGCGCATGGAGGAGATGGGGGCCATTGACCTGCGCCCCAAGAAAGAGGCCGCTGTGCTTCGCCGTGAGCTAGAAAAGCTGCAAAAGTACCTGGGCGGCATTAAGACCATGCGCAAGGTGCCCGATGTGGCCATCATCGTCGACATCAAGCGGGAATACAACGCCGTATCGGAGTGCCACAAGCTCGGTATTCCCATCATTTCGCTGCTGGATACCAACTGCGATCCCGACCTGGTGGATGTGCCAATTCCCGGTAACGACGACGCGATTCGTTCCATCAAGCTGATTTTGGGCAAGCTCGCCGACGCGATCTACGAGGGCTCCAACGGGGCCCGCACCCGTGGTAATGATGATGACTATGAAGATTACGACGGTGCCGAAGACGACGATGCCTACGGCTACGATGCCCCCGCCGCCGACAGCGACGACAATTAGGCGTTAGTTTCAGGCTTAGGGTCCTCCATTGGGGTGGAGGACTCTGACTCGCCTTTGACCTAGCGTTAACCTGAGAAGGGGGCGGCTGGGGTTTAAGCTGAGTTAAGGCATTCTCCCCTGTTTGTAATGAGTTCGACGATAGCGCGTTAGGACGGTAAATCACCATGGCAGATATTTCTGCAAAGCTCGTTAAAGACCTGCGCGACAAGACCGGCGCGGGCATGATGGACTGTAAAAAAGCCCTCAAAGAAAACGATGGCGACATTGAAAAATCGATTGAGTGGCTGCGCCAGAAGGGCATCGCCTCCGCCTCTAAGAAAGAGGGCAGGGTAGCCGCTGAAGGCTTGATAGACAGCTACATCCACACCGGTGGCCGGGTGGGCGTGCTGGTGGAAGTCAACTGCGAAACCGACTTTGTGGCTCGCCGCGATGAGTTCAAGAGCCTGGTGCGGGATATTGCTATGCAGATCGCCGCCTGCCCCAACGTGGAGTATGTGCGGGTAGACGATATTCCTGCCAATGTGGCCGAGAAGGAAAAATCCATTGAAATGGGCCGCGACGACATCGCCAACAAGCCCGCCGCCATGCAGGAGAAGATCGTTGAAGGCCGCATTCAAAAGCGCCTGAAGGAACTCTCCCTGATGGATCAGCCCTTCATCAAAGACCAAAATATCTCGGTGGAAGAGCTGATCAAGCAGGCCATCTCTAAGCTGGGCGAAAACATTCAGGTGCGTCGCTTCTCCCGGTTTGTGCTGGGTGAGGGCATTGAAAAAGAAGAGACCAACTTTGCCGATGAAGTGGCTGCCCAGACCGGCATGACGGCTGCCCCGGCGGCAGCCCCCAAGGCCGAGGAGGCTGCCCCGGCGCAGACCAAGCAGACTAAGAAAAAGAAATAGTGCTTGAGCCCGTTAGCGGGAGAGCGCAGCGCCGCCAGGGCCATGGTGAACCACCAACCCCTGGGCGATCGCCCTCAAACACTAACCAGGACGGGGGTATCGCTAGCGTGCCCCCGTTTTATTTTTTCTATAATCAGGTATGTCATGGGCAGAGGGCATGGTAAGGCCAGCTGAAAGCATTCGCAAAGATCTCGACGGGCTCCAGAGCGCTACGGTTTCCCTGGCCGAGGAGTTTAGCAAGATCTACGCGACCTATCTCACGGTACTGGGCCACGCCCTGCGGCGGCAGATGATCTTGGCCACCTATCACCTCTGTACCCAGGTCTACCCTGAAGAATTTTTAGCGCTGTCGGTGGGCGATCGCGCCCGGCTACAGCAGGGAGTTCAGGGCCTGGGCCGCAAGGGCCAGAATTGGCTACAGCAGCTGATGGAGCCGGAACCCCTTAACAGCTCCCCGGAGGAGCCCCCTCGCCTTGAACCTAAGCAGCTAAACCCAGCCTCTGCTCTGGGCGGCCTGAGCGAAGGGACAGAGGTAGTTGGCCTGGACGCTGACGGGGACGGTCAGCCGGAGGATCTAGCGATGTCTGCCGCGCCCTTGGAGCTAGATCAGGAAAAGAACGCGCCGGATCGAGAAGCCCCTGAGGAGCCCTCAGCCACAGCTCACCCGCCTGACCAGACTGCGGTGGAGGACTCCTCAGACTCGTCCCAGTCGGGGAAACCCACCGTGACCGCAGAGCTTGACCCCATGCAGCTGATGCAGTCTGTCCTGCTGGCCGCTATGGCTAGCGAAGTGGAAGACACCTTCTCCGGCCATCCCTTTACGGGTGACCCGCTGGTCCCCAGCCTGGTGGCCAAGCACCACTTCATGTTGGAGCGGATGATTCGCGAGGTGCTGCAGCGGGCCTCGCGGCATGCCAACCGGCTGCTGCGCCGGGCGCAGATATTGCCCGATCTACCTGAAGCGCTGCTGGAAATGGCCGCAGAGGCCGATGTGGGCATGCCAAAGGGGCGATCGGTTCCCAATGTCCTCAATGTCATGGTGGCCATGGCTGGGGAGGTGGCGGCGGAGTTTGAGCAGGGCGAGGACGATGGGGAGGATGAGGTCGAGGCGGAAAACGACGATGACGACGAAGTCCTAGAGGCGAATATGACGCACCTGGCGGCCATTCACCTACGGCTGACGGATCTGGAGTTTGGGGACGTGCAGGCCGCCCTCTGGCGCGGTAAGCTGCGAACGCTGGTGGGCCGGCTGCGCAAGCTGGGCAAGCAGTACCAGCAGGCCGAACGGGAATTGGCGATCGCCGAGGCTGAGCAGGCTTGGCGATCGGTGTGGTACGACGATTCGTCGCGATAGGACCGGCCTATGGCGGATTTACAGCCCTCCCTCCCCGACTGGGTGCGGCTCCAGCGGGCGCTCTCGGTGGAGGCCGAAACCGGCTTCAACGACCTGGTGGGTAAGCAGCAGAGCTTTAGCGAATTTTTGCGGGACAGCCTGCAACAGCCCCCCAGCATCCTCCCCGGTGACCAGCAACAGTCCTGGCGGGGGCTGGCTCAAAAGTACGAGGGCTATAGCGATCTCAGCTTTGCCCAGCGGCAGCACCTGGTGGCCGAAACCCGCCGTTTTCTGCACAGCACCCAGCGTCTGCTAGAGAAGTTCGCAGAGACTAAGGCTCTCCGGACAAGGGAAAGTGACCCTGGGGAAGCCGGTAAATCTACCGCCGCCAAAACGACCCAGCGCCCCAAGGCCACCCCAAAAACGACCCAGTTGGCGGCGACGACGGGGACCGGCAGCTTGCGGTTTGGCCTCGATCAGCCGGTCACCTACCTGAAGGGCATTGGTCCCAAAAACAGTGAACGCTTGGCCAAGCTGGGCCTATTCACCGTGCAGGATGTGCTCTACTATTACCCTCGGGACCACATCAACTACGCCCAGCAGGTCAAAATCCGCGATCTGGAACCCGGCGAAACCGTCACCGTCGTGGGCAGCGTCAAGCGGGTCAACTGCTTCACCAGCCCCCGCAATAAAAAACTCACCATCTTTGAGCTCCAGCTGTCCGACGGTAGCGGCATCCTCAAGCTCAACCGCTTTTACCCCGGCAACCGCTACGCTACCCCCAGCTGGCAGCAGCAGCAAAAGCGCCAGTACCCCCAGGGGGCGATCGTCGCGGCGGCGGGCCTGGTGAAGGATTCTAAGTTTGGGGTGACCCTGGAGGATCCGCACCTGGAGGTGTTGGACAGTTTGGGCGCTCGCATTGAGTCCCTCACCATTGGTCGCATGGTACCGGTGTATGCCCTAACGGAGGGCGTTCCAGCGGATCTGGTACGCAAGGCGGTGGCGGCATCGCTGCCTGCCATTCCGGAACTACAGGACCCGCTGCCGGTGGATCTGCGGCAGAAGTATGAGCTGATGGGGGTAGGGGATGCGATCGCGCAGATCCACTTTCCCACCGATGAAGACAGCCTGGCCAAGGCCCGCCGCCGCCTGGTCTTCGACGAATTTCTCTACCTCCAGCTGGGCCTGCTGCGCCGCCGCCAGCAGCAGCAGGCCCAGCAAACCGCCATTGCCCTGGCCCCCACTGGAGAGCTGATCGATCGCTTCTACGGCGTTATTCCCTTTAGCCTCACGGGAGCCCAGCAGCGGGTGGTTAATGACATTCTGGCCGACTTCCAAAAGCCCGTCCCCATGAACCGCCTGGTGCAGGGGGATGTGGGCTCCGGTAAAACCGTAGTCGCGGTCGTCGCCATTCTAGCCGCCATTCAGTCGGGCTACCAGGCGGCCCTGATGGCCCCCACCGAGGTGCTGGCCGAGCAGCACTACCGCAAGCTGGTGGAGTGGTTTAACCAGCTGTATCTGCCGGTGGAACTGCTCACCGGCTCGACCCGTGCCGCCAAGCGCCGCCAAATGCTGGGGGAATTGGCCACCGCCGAATTAAAAATCCTGGTCGGCACCCACGCCCTGATCGAAGACCCGGTGCAGTTCCGCGACCTGGGCCTGGTGGTGATCGACGAGCAGCACCGCTTCGGCGTGCAGCAGCGGGCCAGATTGACCCAAAAAGGCGCCAATCCCCACGTGCTCACCCTGACGGCTACCCCCATTCCCCGCACCCTCACCCTGACCATGCATGGCGACCTGGATGTCAGCCAGATCGACGAACTGCCGCCGGGGCGCAAGGCGATTCAAACCACCTTGCTAACCAACAAGGAGCGCCCCCACGCCTACGACCTGATCAAGCGGGAGATTGCCCAGGGTCGCCAGGTGTACGTGGTGCTGCCCCTGGTGGAGGAGTCCGAAAAGCTCGATCTCAAATCTGCAGTGGAGGAGCACCAGCGGCTAGCGGAGGTGATCTTTCCCGAATTTACGGTGGGTCTACTCCACGGGCGCATGTCCTCGGCGGAAAAAGATGCCGCCATCACCGCCTTTCGTAACCAGGAGTCGCACATTTTGGTATCGACTACCGTGGTGGAGGTGGGGGTCGACGTCCCCAACGCCTCGGTGATGCTGATTGAGCACGCCGAGCGGTTTGGCCTCTCCCAACTGCACCAGCTGCGGGGGCGGGTGGGGCGAGGCGCCGCCCAGTCCTTCTGCCTGTTACTCAGCAGCAGCCGTAGCGAACAGTCCCTGCAGCGGCTCAAGGTGCTGGAGCAGTCCCAGGATGGTTTTTTTATCGCCGAGATGGACCTGCGCTTTCGCGGCCCTGGGGAGGTCTTGGGCACTCGCCAGTCAGGCCTGCCCGACTTTGCTCTGGCCAGCCTGATCGAAGACCAGGACGTGCTGATGCTGGCCCGCGAGGCGGCCGAGGCCATGCTAAAAGAAGACCCCACCCTCGATCGCTGGCCCAAGCTAGCTAAGGAACTGCAGCGCCGCTACGAAAAACTGATGGGCGGCGCAATTATGACCTGATTACGCCCCTAGAATCACATTCCTTAGAACAAAGCAGTTGTTTCACTCAGCGGCAGGGGATACCCCATCAGGTACCCCTGGACGATGTTGACCCCTAGCTCCTGCAGAGCCCTCAGTTCAGCGGCGGTTTCCACCCCTTCAGCCACAATCTGGCTGCCCGTTTCTTGGGCGAAGCCGACCAATGCCGCCGTCAGGGCCCGACGGGTGCCATCGGTATCGATATGGCGGATGAGGCCAATGTCGAGCTTAATAACGTCTGGATTGAGCTGAAGGATGTGAAGAAAACTGGCATAGCCAGCCCCGGCATCGTCAACGGCTAGGCGCATGCCAGCATTGCGCAGGGGGGCCAACCGCTCGCCAAATAGGGCATAGTCGGGAATGGCCACATGCTCGGTAACCTCTAGCATGATGCGATGGAGGGGCACCCCCGCCAGGGCCCGATGGATTGCCCCGTTGAGAATGGTTTGGGGGGCTACGTTGACCGAGAGGTAGATGTCCTTGGGAATGGCCTCGATGCCGAGGAGAGCCTTTGCGATCGCGGCCAATTCCAGCTGTTCGCCATAGCCCGTCTGCAAAGCCTCAGCAAACCAGATATCCGGGCGGCGGAAGGGCCGTGGCCAAAATCGGGTGAGGGCCTCCAGCCCAACAATACTGTTGTCCGTTAGGTCAACAATCGGCTGGTAGACGATGGTAAAGGCCTCCGATTCGAGCACCGAGGTCAGCCGCTGGGCAGACTGCTGGTGAGCCTCATTAGCGGCCAGCTCGCGCCCAATCTGACGAGCGGTAAAATCGGCAAACATGCGCATGACGACCAGGTCGCGATCGCTGAGGTTATGGTTTGGCCGGGTGCTGAAGCAGCAGAAGGTGCCGTAGAGCCGACCGTTATCAAGGCGGATCGGGACGCTAATGTAAGCTCCCACAGGGAGGGCGGCGGTAACCGGCAATGCCAAGGTTGCTGGAATTTGGGCGGTATCCTGAATCAGCTCCGGCAGACGGCCATCCACAACCCGCTGGCAGAAGGTCTCTTCTAACGGATCCGAAGTCTCCACGGCAATGGGAACGTCCACTAGGGATGAGTCAACATAGCGAAACCAGCGTCTGCCTTCGGCGAACTCAGAAACAAAGGCGACCTCCATATCCAGGTGTATCCGAATGGTGCGCAGCGCATCTATGACAACGTTGCTGGCCTCCTCCTGGGCCCCCGATGCTGACCAAAAAATATGGGGTAGCAGGGCTTGGGCACCAGGCAGGGCCGCCGCGTCAAACTTCCATTGTTCGTCCATTGAGCTGCACTCCAAGCCTTATTCCCAATCCAGCTGTCTAGCCATAGATCAGGTGATTTTAGGGCGATTTCAGGGCGATTTCAGGGGCAGATTGCGCTGGTGGCGGAGAGGGCCACACCCTGGACACCAGCTCACCCTGACAGGGCAGCCTGTCGATTAATCGGAGAATTCGAGCTAGCTCTCCTCCCACAGCAGCATTCCGGTCAGACACAGGCTGCGGCTTTCAGAGCTTGCTGCCTACCTCAGTCTGCCTCTCCCCAGAGCTAAAAACCTGCTTTGCCCCAATTCGTATAGAGAAGAAATATGATTTCCAGCAGAAGTTTAAAGAGAGAAGGCAGTATCACCCAACCAAGCCCATGGGGCCCCGGCAGGGAAATAGTACTGCTGGGCATAAATTTGGCTGCCATTCCCCTCCCCTGGCTCCCTAGCCCTTCTGTTCCCTAGCTATTGGCAATAGTCGCTAAGCTTACGCCGCAGTCTACTAGCTTGCCCCCACCAGAGTCATCAAATCGGCTTCACTCAGGATGGCAATACCCAGGGTTTCAGCTTTAGTTAGCTTTGATCCGGCCTTTTCGCCCGCTACGAGGTAGTCGGTGGCTTTGCTCACGCTGCTGGTGACCTTACCCCCGGCGGCCTCGATGATCTGAGCGGCCTCGGGGCGGGTCAGGGTGGGCAGGGTGCCGGTGAGTACTAGGGTTTTGCCCGCCAGGGGGCCGAAGTCGGCGCTTTGGGCTCGCTCCGCTTCGCTAGAGGCCAGCTGGAGCCCGGCCTGGTGGAGGCGATCGATCAGGGTTTGGTTGGCGGGCACCTGAAACCACTGAGCCACGGATTGGGCGATCTCAGGGCCGATGGTGTGGACGGCTTCGATGGCGTCGAGGCTAGCGGCGGCCAGGGCCTCGACGGTGGGAAAGTGCTGGGCCAGGGTTTTGGCGTTGACGGTGCCCACGTGACGAATGCCCAGGGCGTAGAGGACGCTAGCCCAGGGGCGGGCCTTGGAAGCGGCGATCGCCCCCACCAGCTTCTCAGCTAGCTGCTGCCCCATGCGATCGAGGGGCAGCAGGGTCTCCACGGTGAGCTCGTAGAGGTCGGCGACGGATTGCACCAGCCTCTGTTCTACCAGCTGCTTTACCCACTTTTCGCCCAGGCCCTCGATATCGAGGGCGTCGCGCCGGGCCCAGTGGATGATCGCCCCCTGTACAATGGCTGGGCAAGAGCTGTTGATGCAGCGGGTGACGGCTTCGTCGTCGGGTTTGACCAGCAGGCTAGCGCACTGGGGACAGTGGCTGGGCATGGTGACCTTGGCGGCCCCCTCGGGCCTCAGCTCCGCCAGCACCCGCACCACTTCGGGAATGATCTCCCCCGCCTTGCGAACAATGACGGTGTCCCCCTGGTGGATATCCAGCTCAGTCAGGCGATCGGCGTTGTGGAGAGTGGCGCGGGCGACGGTGGTGCCCGCCAGCTGCACCGGGCGCAGCTCGGCCACGGGGGTCACCGCACCGGTGCGGCCCACCTGAAAACTGACGCCTTCTAGAATTGTCGGCGCTTCTTCGGCGGGGTACTTGAGGGCCACGGCCCAGCGGGGAAACTTCTGGGTAAAGCCCAGCCGCTGCTGGAGGGCAAAGCTGTTGAGTTTAACCACTACGCCGTCGGTGAGGTAGGACAGCTGAGTGCGCCGGGTCGCCCAGACGTTGAAGTAGGTCTGTACATCGGTTTCTGACCGGCAGAGCTGGCGGTTGGGGTTAACGCGAAAGCCCAGGGCCTTGAGAAATTCGAGAGCCTTCCACTGAGTATTCAAATTTTGGGTTTTGGGTTTTGGATTTTGAACTTCCCCATCTCCCAGATGCACAGTGTAGGCAAAAAAATCGAGCTGGCGGGCCGCCACAATGCGCGAGTCGAGCTGGCGCAGGGTGCCAGCGGCGGCGTTGCGAGGATTAGCGAAGGGGGAGTCGCCCTTGGCGGTGCGATCGCGGTTAATCTGCTCAAACACATCCAGGGGCAAAAAGGCCTCGCCGCGCACTTCGACCACGGCGGGCGGGTTTTCGGTATTTAGCCGCAGGGGTATGGAGCGAATGGTGCGCACGTTTTGGGTGATCTCTTCGCCGGCGGTGCCGTCACCGCGAGTGACACCGCGCACCAGCAGACCGTTTTCGTAGGTGAGGGCCAGGGCGTTGCCGTCGATTTTAAGCTCGGTCACGTATTCCACCGCCCCCACTTCGGGGGCTTGCCGGCGCCAGCGGTCCTCCCAGGCGCGAAATTCGGCCAGGTCGAAGGCGTTCTCCAGGCTGTAGAGGGGAATGTTGTGCCGCACCGAGGTGAACTGGGTGGCGGGCTTTTCGCCGACCCGCTGGGTGGGGCTGTCGGGGGTGACCAGTTCGGGGTGGGCAGCCTCAAGGTCTTGTAGCTCGCGGTAGAGGCGATCGTAGACCTCGTCGGGCAGGTCGGGGGCATCGAGCACGTAGTAGGCATAGCTAGCCGCCTGCAGCTGCGATCGCAGCGTCTGAACCCGATTGGCTACGGTTTGATCGGCTCCCCTGGTCTGGCCCATGGCACTACTTCCTAAAATCGCCCGGAGGCTAGTGTAGCGCTGCATCGAGGTCGTTGCAGCGCCATTGCGGCGTCAAGGGCCTTTCACCCAGGCTAAAACTTGGAGAGCAGCTTAATGTAGGCACTCTGGTATCCAATAGACTTTATCGGAGATAGGAGAGAAATCGGTGTAAGTCAGCATCTCCCCCGGTTGATTGTGATTGAGCGGCTTAACCTAGAGGCCTCCCTTTCTTCATCCGGTGTGTCAGTCGTAAATTGTGCAACCCGCAGGCCGTTTCCATCACGTTATCCAGATAATGGTCGACCCAATTGCGCAACGGTTGCACCAGAATTTGACACCGTTTGATGCCGCCAATATGGTGTTCCACTTCGACGCGAAGGCTGAAAATGCTTTGGTTGTTCAGCTTATCAATCGCGGTGAGAGAGCCATTTCGGGGCTTCTTTTGGGGTTGTTGGATCGTTACCCCGTCCGGGGCAAACCCTTGGAACCCCGTATCCTGCCACAACGTACTGCCTGGGGGAAACCTTAAGTCCTCCTCCTACCCCTGTTAAGGTGAACGTTTGTTCTCCTTTTGCTTGAGGAGCCGAGCGGTAGCAACATGAGGATGCTTCGGATTAAACGGCTCTTTTTTAGCAGGTTTTTTGGGACCTCTGGGAGAGGACGAAAAGCGTTTGAGGT
>JBGSNT010000104.1:0-26294 GCA_041739575.1 Nodosilinea sp.
CCTCAAACGCTTTTCGTCCTCTCCCAGAGGTCCCAAAAAACCTGCTAAAAAAGAGCCGTTTAATCCGAAGCATCCTCATGTTGCTACCGCTCGGCTCCTCAAGCAAAAGGAGAACAAACGTTCACCTTAACAGGGGTAGACTTATCACCTATCCATCCAGATGGCGGAAGTCGGGGTGGCCGGGGGTGGTCACATCCCTGCTGGCCTTGGCCTCGGGCCAGCCTAGCAGGGCCGCGATCTGGCGGCCCATGGTAACCGGGTCAAAGGGCTTGGCAATCACGCCATCAATGGCCATGTGCTGGAACCGGGTGTGAGCTCGGGGGCTCAACTGAGAGGTCAACAGCACGCTGGGGATGTGGCGAGTGCTGGGATTGGCACAAAGGACAGGCACCAGGGCAAATCCCGCTAGCCGAGTATGGAGACCTCTAGCAGAATTGCGTCCCACGAGGGGCCATTGTCTGGGCCTAGGGTGTTGAGGTCGCTGCAGGTGACGATAGGTAAGTCCCCAAATTCCCTCAGTGCCGTCTGCACTAGGAGACAAATGTTGGGTTCATTATCGCCACCTCTGCGACGGGCTGTAGCCCCATTCCCCTTGCTGACCCAGTAGATTCTGGGATCGCTGGGTCAGCAAGGGGCTGCCCCTAGATGGCCCCCAGGTTGGCTAGGCCCAAAATGACCCCGGCCCCCAGCAGGTGGCCTAGGCTGGCGGTGCCCAGCACAGCGGGCAGGCCGAAGCCGCCGAACAGTGCCGGAGATGGCATAGCCGGCGGGGCGCTGGGGTATTTAATGGTGAACTTGCCAAAGGCAATGGCCAAAATATTGCAAACGATCATCACAGCCGCCACCTTGGGGCTCCAGCTAAGGGTGGTGGGAACCGCCGCCAAAAGAGGTAGAAATGCCAATGTACCAGCCTCCAAAAAATGCATTTTTAGGTCAGCAGAGCGCCTGCCTAAGGCTTACTTTTCCATGGGTTCGGGAATTTTCGCGGCCTGCCGTAGCAACACTTTACATTTCCCCCTGTCGGCCCAGGGCGGAGGACATAGAGCAATAGCCGCCGCGCTTATGGCCACCGCGCTTTAGGGGATGATTCAAAGGGGCCTAACCGATCTGGCGGTGGCTATACAAGTCAGGTTACCCTGACCTAGGCTGGTTGCTGATTTCACCTTCTCTAACACCCTATGGAACGCGGACTCCTCTGGCTCCCCCTGCTGGGGGCATTCATTGGCCTAGCCTGGGCGGGCTGGCACGAATTTCAAAAGGTTCAGGCCTATGAAGGTTGGGCCGCTGGGTTCGATCGCAGCAAATACGATATCAAATCCATGCTCGGGCAGCGGGGCAATGATCTCACCTGGGGCCGCCCGACTCGTCAGGGGCCTATCGATCTCACCACTCTGTCGCTAGGTCAGGTCACCCAGCTACAGCTCGAGGTCAATGGCCAGCCGGTGGCTGATCCTCCCCCTGCCAAGGGCACGCTCGAAATCGCAGTGCTCACTGCTAGCGGTGAAACCTACCGTATCCCCTTTACCGACGCTGATTTGGCTCGCCGCTGGGAAAAAGCGTTGCATCAATCTCTGCAGGCGCTAAAATCGGCATCAGCCTAAAGGCAGCCCCGCCGCTGGGGTCAGTCGCTCGCCGACATGACCCTGAACAGCCGTTGAGGTCTCCGTTGGGTGGCCACGCCAATGCTTGGGCTCCTCCAGCTCCCCCTTGATGATGCCATGACCCGCGTTTCCCCCCTTTCCCTCGACCAACTCAAAACCCGCCGCCAGACTCTGCGGCGGCAACGGCGCATTTCCATCAGCCAGATCCTGTGGCGATTTTGGGCGCTATCGGGGCTTACTGGTGCCATTTTTTGGGGGGCTACCCGGCCGGTGTGGCAAATCGAGAGTCCGCGCCAAATCAATGTCAGCGGCAATCACCTGCTCAGCGATGAGGCGGTCCAATCTCTGGTGCCATTAAGCTACCCCCAGCCGTTGATGAAGCTAGAGCCCGAGATTTTGGCGCGACAGCTGCGCGATCGCGGGCCTATTGTTGCTGCCGATGTGACCCGGCAACTGCTGCCCCCCCGCCTCAACGTGCGGGTGCAGGAACGAATACCCGTGGCGATAGTCCTGCCGGTGGTCGCCCCCGACCGTACCGTCGACCCCCAATACCTACAGGCCGGGGTAATTGATGCCCACGGAGCCTGGATGCCCTTAGCCAGTTTCGGGCTGGGTACGGCTTCGCCCCAACTCCCCACCCTGAAGATTCGAGGGCTGCAGACCCAGTACCAGCGCTACTGGCCGCAGATCTACGAAACCATTCGCCACAGCCCGGTAGACATCACCGAAATTGACTGGCGCGACCCCAACAACCTGGTGCTACAGACCGCTCTGGGTACGGTTTACCTGGGCCCCTACTCGCCCGAGCTAGAGCAGCAGCTTGCCACTCTCGATAGAATGCGCAATCTGCCCAAGCAACTCGCTTCCACCGACGTGGCCCGCATCGACCTCAGCAACCCCGATGCCCCTTCGGTGGAGATGGTAGAGCCCCCTAATCCTACTGACGCGGCAGCAACAGCAGGAGACACCCCAACACCATAGGTCGCTGTGGGCAATAGGCGTTTGTTGTTGCCCTGGGCGTTAGATTTACCCTAAGGGGCCAGACAATACCGCCGTCAGCGGCGTATTTCTAAGCGTAAAATCCGTCTGAGACGGGGTTTATTATTCTTATTTCAGCCTCTAATTCCAGGAGTTTAAGACTTTCCCCAGCGATTTGTTTTTTTTAAGCGAAGTACTCTATAGTTGTCTAGAATCAGCCGGGGTTTAGATTTGTAGGACTAGGTGTTATCTTCGGTTATCTAAAGCGAGTTGTACACAGTGACCACGGCCTCAAATTCTATGCTCCCTGACGACCCCCACGGCAATGGTGCTGGCCACAGCGGTGCTGACTATGAAGCCTACCTGTCCGATCAGGTCGGGTCTGCGTCTCCCGATGTAAAATCACCGACTGATGCTGTGACTGCTTTTGCTGGCCCCGCTAACCCGTTCAGCCACGGCGAATCTAACCCCAGTCAACCCCACAATGCCAGAGCTATGCCCGGAGAAATGTATACAAATAACACGGCTTTGCCCAGCAGCGTCGCCCGCATAAAGGTAATTGGGGTTGGCGGCGGCGGCTGCAACGCCGTCAATCGCATGATCAGTAGTGGTCTGGCGGGGATTGAGTTCTGGTCGGTCAATACCGATGCCCAGGCCCTCGACAACACCACCATGACCAACAGCCTACACATTGGCCAAAAGCTGACCCGAGGTCTAGGGGCAGGTGGTAACCCGGCCATTGGGCAAAAGGCTGCCGAAGAGTCGCGGGAGGAAATTGCTGCCGCTCTCGAAGAGTCTGACCTGGTGTTTATTACCGCTGGCATGGGCGGCGGGACCGGGACCGGTGCGGCCCCCATCGTGGCTGAGGTCGCTAAGGAAGCCGGAGCTCTGACCGTCGGTGTGGTCACTCGGCCCTTCACCTTCGAGGGCCGTCGCCGCATGAACCAGGCTGACGAGGGCATTGCGGCCCTCCAGGGGCGGGTTGACACGCTGATTATTATTCCCAACGATAAGCTGCTGTCGGTGATCTCCGAGCAGACCCCGGTGCAGGAGGCGTTCCGGACCGCAGACGACATTCTGCGCCAGGGGGTGCAGGGGATCTCTGACATTATTACTATTCCGGGCTTGGTCAACGTGGACTTTGCCGACGTGCGGGCCATCATGGCCGACGCCGGTACGGCGCTGATGGGCATTGGGGTGGGCTCTGGCAAGTCGCGGGCTCGGGAGGCAGCGATCGCCGCCATCTCTTCACCGCTTCTAGAATCCTCCATTGATGGCGCTTCTGGGGCTGTATTCAACGTCACTGGGGGCACCGACCTGACCCTCCATGAAGTCAATGCGGCCGCCGAAATCATCTACGAAGGGGTTGACCCCAACGCCAACATTATTTTTGGTGCCGTTATTGACGAGCGCATGCAGGGCGAAGTCTGCATTACCGTCATTGCCACCGGCTTTAATACCCGGGCTGGTGTCCAGCCTGAGGCGGAGGTGGCCCGCGTCACCCCCTTTAAACGCACCCTCACGGCACCGCCCATTAACCCTCCCCCCAGCGGTGGTGCGGGCGGTTTAGGGGCTGGGCTCGACATCCCTGAGTTTTTACAGCGACGGCGGCCCAACGGCAATCGATAGCTATGACCCTGCCGCCCCTTTGGCCTGCGGCCCTCACCATCGCTGGTTCCGACAGCGGTGGCGGTGCCGGTATTCAGGCCGACCTGCGCACCTTCGCCTTTCATCAGGTTCACGGTACTAGTGCCCTCACCTGCGTCACCGCCCAAAATACTTTGGGGGTAACCCGGGTAGATGCGCTGCCGCCGGAGGCTGTAGTGGCCCAAATAGAAGCCGTCACCAGCGACATTGCGGTGCAGGGGGTCAAAACCGGTATGCTGCTCAACCAGGGCATTATTGAGGCCGTGGCCGCCACTCTGGGGATGGTGCCTGCCGCTCCCCCGGTGGTGGTAGATCCGGTGATGGTGTCGCGTACTGGGGCCCAGCTGATCGATGACGATGCGATCGCCACCCTGACCCGCCGCCTGATTCCCCTGGCCCACATTGTCACCCCCAACCGCTACGAGGCTCAGCTCCTCAGCGGTCTAGAGATTTTGACCCTGGCGGATATGGAGGCCGCCGCCCGCAAAATCTATGGCCTTGGCCCCGCCGCGGTGCTGGTCAAGGGGGGAGGCATGGCCGATCACCTGCGCGGCACCGACCTCTGGTTTGATGGGCAAGAGGTCGTAGTGCTCACCACGGAAATTGTAGACACTATCCATACCCACGGCACCGGCTGTACGCTATCGGCGGCGATCGCGGCCAACCTGGCCCTGGGCCAGCCCCCCCTAACGGCCGTCAGCACCGCCAAAGACTACGTCACTACAGCGCTTAAGCACGCGCTACCGATCGGCCAAGGCCAGGGCCCCGTCGGTCACTTCTTTGCGCTGTTAGACCCTTAGGAATTGGTGGCTAGCACCTAGCTGACTATCGGTCAGTGGGCCGCCGCCGAGGGCTGGGCTTGGGCCGGCGTCGCCCCGGTGCCAGTGTTCTGCGATTCTGCTTGGCAGAGGCTTCGCCAACGCACCCAGCTAAACCAGTCCTCCAGCCCCGCTCCGGTCTTGGCGGACACCGGAATAATAGCCACGTCGGGGTTCATCTGGCGCACATTGGCGGCGATCTGGTCGATGCTCACCTCCAGGTAGGGGGCCAGGTCAACCTTCGTGATCAGCAGACAGTCGGCCTCCTGAAACATAATCGGATACTTGAGAGGCTTGTCTTCCCCTTCGGTGACGCTCAGCAGGGCGACCTTGAGATGTTCGCCCACTTCAAACTCGGCGGGGCAGACTAGGTTGCCCACGTTTTCCACCAGCACCAAGTCAAAGCTGTTTGGATCGTATTGCTGCTCAAGGGTGTGCAGGCCGCCAGCTACCATCTTGGCGTCTAGATGGCACGACCGCCCGGTGTTGATGGCGATCACGGGCACGCCGAACTGGCGCAGGCGATCGGCATCGAGCTCCGTGGTCATGTCGCCTTCGATTACGGCTATGGCCAGATCCCCCTGCAGCCCTGCCAGGGTGCGCTCCAGCAGCGCCGTCTTGCCCGCCCCAGGGCTGCTCATGAGGTTCATGCAGGTGATGCCCCACTGGTCAAAGTGGGCGCGGTTGTGGTCGGCCCCCGTCTGGTTGACGTGGAGCAGATCGATTCCTAGGGCGGCGTCGAAGGTTTGGTGCATGGGGCGATTTTAGAGTTTGGATTTGCGATTTTGGGTTGGGGATTGTCCGGTTCCCCTCCTGGGAGGGGTAGGGGTGGGCTTAGGAGATTTTGGATTGAGGATTTTTGATTTTGATATATTCGGCTATCTGTCCCTGGGGTAATTTGTAGGGGCATTGCACTGCAATGCCCCTACGGTGGGGTCTTCCTCCAGCGAAGGCTATGCATGAAAAACCTCCGCCTCCGCGTACTCTACCCGCTCAATCTTCAGCTCTCGCCCTGAGCGGATGTCATCCATGGGCGATCGGCAGTCTGGGCAGGCGTACTGAATCCCAATTTCCGGTTCGTACTCATGCTGGCATCGATGGCAAAAGGCGATCAGCGGCGTTTCACGAATCACCAGCTCGGCCCCGTTGAGAAATGTGCCTTTAGTCTGCACCTCAAAGGCGAACTGCAGACTTACCGGCTCCACGCAGGTGAACTTGCCCACCGTCAGATGAACCTTCTCGATCGCCGGCTGTCCCGGCTGCGCCTCCCACCAGTCGCGCACGGTGAGAATCAGGGCCTTGGTCATGTCGGTTTCATGCATGGTAGGGAGGGTTGAAAGGCAGAGGGTGAAGGGTGAAGGGGGCCGGACACACAATCCCATTACGGTACCCTTTGCCCTTTACCCTTGAGATCAAACAAGCCCAGAACGGGAAACAAGCTCCCTAGATCCAGGGCTCATCCACATTCATATTCGCCTCTTCGTGGATATACGAGGGCTTCTCGGTGCGGGGCAGCTGGCCCGACTTGACCAGGTGCGCCATGGTGTCGCAGATGACGCGGGTGGCCATCAGCGCGGTCATGTCGCTGACATCGTAGGGGGGCGACACCTCCACCACTTCAATGCCGCAGACGGTGGTTTCTTGAATGATGCGCTTGAGCAGGTACAGGGCTTCGCGGGGCAGCAGGCCGCCGGGTTCGGGCCAGCCGGTGCCGGGCACAAAGCCCGCGTCGATGCAGTCGATGTCGAAACTGATCCAGACGCAGTCGGTGCCGTCGGTGGCCTTGGCGATCGCAAAGTCCGCCGCCGCATCCAGCCCCATCTCAGTAATGTCGGTGACGGTGAGAATGTTGGTGGCCCGCTCGCGGCAGACCTTCACCCCCTGGCGGGGTACCTGCCAGCCGCCGATGCCCAGCTGCACCAGGTTTTCGGCCGGGGCGTTGGCCATGTTGGTGGCGTGGAACCACGGGCAGGTGTGCATGCGCTCGTCCAGGTCGGTCTCCTGGGTGTCGACGTGGCGATCGAAGTGGATGATGCCGACTTTCTTGTCGCCCAGGTGGCGGCAAATGCCCCGCACCGTGGGGAAGCCGATGGAGTGGTCGCCCCCCAGCAAAATTGGGAACGCGCCTGAGGCAAATATGTGGGCCACGCCCTTGGAGATCTGGTCGAAGGACTTCTCGTTGTTGGCCGGAATGGTGAACACATCCCCCACGTCGCAGAGGGTGATGCTTTCCCGCAGGTCGATGCCCATCTCAAAGTTGTAGGGGGTGTAGAGGGCCGAGATGCGGCGAATGCCCTGGGGGCCAAAGCGAGTGCCGGGGCGATAGGTGGTGCCCGAGTCGTGGGGAATGCCGACGATCGCCACGTCGTACTCGCCCACCTTGCGCACGTCTTCTAGGTAGGGAGCCTTGAGGAAGGTGTTGATGCCCGCGTAGTGGGGCAACTCGCCGCGGGAGAAGGTGGGAATGGTGCGATCGCGAATGCTCTCCGCCGCCTCTAGGCCGTACTCTAGCCCCTGGGACACCTCCTGCTGCCAGCCGGTGAGGGGAATGCGAGCTTCCATCTCCAGGGCGCGCTGGGCTTCGGAGGAAGCTCCGTTAGGGCTTTGAAAAACGGGATCGTTAGCAGGGTCGGTCGTCATTTCATTTGCCTCACAGGGTTACACTGAGCCAAGTAAATCGCACTTTTCAAAAACAAGCTAAAAAGCCCAGAAGACGGGGTAGCTGAGTCCATCAACTACGCTGCATCTCCCGGGCTTTTATCCCGCCGTGTAGCCAGCGATCGCAAGAATAATCACTAACTTGCTTCTCTCGGACCAGCCGTTTGGCCTTATGCTACCGCTATTGCAGCGCCACAGGGCCAAACCGGAACCCTAGAAACATAATTTTTATGAAGACACTTTAAGCCCAGAATTGCCTGTGGTCAAGGCTTAGATGCAGTATTCCTAATTCCTAAGCGCCCTCCCGCGTCCCGCCGTCTCCCCCCCTGGGGCGAAACAGGTGGGTATGGTCGGGGTTATAGAGCCGCGACCTGACCTTCTGCCCCCGCAGCGCCGGACTGATCACGTACAGCGTGGTGCGAATCAGGTCCTTCTCCCGGGTCGTTTTGGCCATCTCCGACAGCGGTACTACCACCAACTGCTCGTCGGGCCAGCCCAGGCGAAAACAGATTGCCACTGGCGTATCGGCCTCGTAGTGCTGCATCAGCTGAGCCTGCGACTCCTCCACGTGGCGGGCGCTGAGGTAGAGGCAGAGGCTGGTCTGGTGGGCCGCCAGCGAGGCCAGATCCTCTAGCTCGGGCACCTGGGTGCGACCACTGATGCGGGTGAGAATGATCGACTGCACCAGTCCTGGAATGGTCAATTCTGCATTGAGCTTGGCCGCCGCCGCCTGGTAGGCGCTAATGCCCGGCACCACCTCAAAGGGCACCTCCGCCTCCGCTAGGGCCTGAATTTGCTCGTGAATAGCGCTGTATAGGCTCGGATCCCCCGACTGCAGACGAATCACCGACTGGCCCGCCCGTACCCGCTCCACCATCAGCGGCAGAATGCTCTCCAGGGTCATGGTGGCTGTGCCAATGCGCTCGGCCTCGGGGCGGGTCCAGTCTAAAATTTGCTGGGGCACCAGGGAGTTAGCATAGAGAATCACATCCGCCTGACTCAGCAACCGCTGGGCCTTGACGGTCAATAGCTCCGGGTCACCCGGCCCGGCCCCGACAATATATACCCCCGGTGCTAGGGCAGCCTCGGGAGAGGGCGCAGCAGCCGAAAAATTTAGAATTTTAGAGGAGATCGCAGGGCTAGCCATAGGAAAAATGTTAACAATTCACACAGTCCCTGGATCATAGCCATTTTGTTTCAAGTATCCGTGAACCCACGGTATTTCACCGGAATTTAGCCGTCGTCCTAGGAGATTGGAGCGGTAGATGCACCCTGATTCAGGCCTCTGAGGATAGCTAACTCAGGGGCCTTTTTTTATTTTGCCCTAGTGGTCTTTCAATCCTAAGTTTGGAGGTTGGGTGGCGCCCTAGCAGAACCCAACAAAGCTTACTGCTGTTGGGTTTCGCTCCGCTGCACCCAACCTACGTGACCCCTAATTTTAATCCTGACGCTGCCCTAGTATTGCTGGGCAGCGGTTTAGGTATCATGCCCCTCTCTTGGCTGCCAAGCCCCCCTGCTCCCTAGCTGTTGGCAATAGTCACTAACCCTACGCCGTAGTCTACTAAATTTGGCCCTCGCGCCAGGGGTCAGCGCAGCAGTTGTTCAATCATGCGGTTGGCCTGGGCTTCGTAGCTGCCGCCGAAGAGGGTGAAGTGGTTGAGGATGTGATACAGGTTGTAAAGGGTTTTGCGGATCCTGTAGCCCCTATCGAGTGGGTAGGCCGTGTTATAGGCTTCGTAAAATGCGGCGGGGAAGCGGCCAAACAGTTCGGTCATGGCAATATCTACCTCGCGATCGCCAAAATAGGTCGCCGGGTCTAAAATCACCGGTTCTCCCTCGCGGGTGACGGCTGCATTGCCCGACCACAGATCGCCATGCACCAAGGCCGGCACCGGTGCGTGGCCCGCCAGCAGATCGGGCAGGGCCATCATCAGCTCGTGCTGGCGAGGAAATCGCCCCCCCCGTCGACCGGCTAGGCGAAACTGGTGGCGCAGGCGGTGCTCTTGATAAAACTCTAGCCAGGTCGGTGTCCAGGGGTTGGGCTGAGGCGTCGCGCCAATGGTATTGGGCTGATGCCAGCCAAAGCCCCGATCGCTGGTCACCCGGTGCATCGCGGCCAGGGCGGTACCCATGCGGCCCCAGGCTTCGCCGCCGCCGCTGCCCAACTCTAGCCATTCCATGGCGATGTAGGCTGCACCATCCACGGTGCCCCAGCAGATCGGCTTCGGTACGCGAATGGTGTGGCTGTTGTACATGTCCTTGAGGCCCAGGGCCTCGGCCTCAAACATGGCCACCTGGGCAGCCTGATTCACTTTGATAAAAAAAGACTGGCTGTCGTCACTCACCTGGTAGGCCTGGTTGATGCAACCACCCCCCACCGATCGCCGGTCTCGAATGGCGAAGGGGGTGCCGGTTTGAGCGCCGATATGCTGAGCGATCGCGGTCCACATGGTCAGCCCTCCAGGTCCTAGGCCGCCGCCGGGTGTAGAGCCATCACCCCGTAGGCCTCTGGCGAGAGATGGCCCTGGGCCGCCTGCAACACCGCCTCAACCCCCAGCTGCTGAACGTAGGCGGGGTAGTTGATGCCGTCTACGATGTCGCCGGTCAGGGTGTGGTAGTAGCCGTAGAGCCCTGCCCGATCGCTGGGGCTTTCGTTAGCAAAGATAAATCGGTTGGCCACCTGGGTTTGCACCCGGCGCAGTTCTGAATCGCTGACGGGGTGCCGAACGACGGTGCCAATGTGCGCTGCGATCGCGTGCTCTACCGTCTCCAAGTGCTCAGTAGGCAACTGGGCCGACACCATAAACACTCCTTGGTGGGCTAGGGTCATATTGCTACAGCTAATGCTGGTGACCAGCTTGCGGTCTTCCCGCAGGTCTCGCACCAGCCGCGAGGTCAGTCCTCGGCCCAAAACCGAGGCCAAGATATCTAGCCCGTAGGTTTGGTCTAGGTGGGCCATGCCGGGCACCCGCCAGGTCATCACCAGCCGGGCCTGAGTCAGGCCTGTATCGGTATGGATAGCTCGCTGCACAGCCCCAAAGGGAGCCTCTAGGTTCCCCGGCAGCAGGGGTTTAAACCGGGCGATCGAGTCATCGGCTGGGGACCCACTAGAGGCCCTCCGGCGAAGGGCAAGGGCCTGGTCAAACCCCTCCGCCACTGTGGCAATTAACGTTTCCACCGGCAGGTTTCCCACCGCCACGACGGTCATGCTCTGGGGCTGGTACCAGGTCTCATGGAACTCCTTCATTTGCTGGGCTGTCAGGGTTGCCACCACTGAACTTGGCCCCAGGACCGAGCGTCGGTAGGGCAACCGCTCAAAGGCCAACTCCATGGTGCGGGAGTAGGTGCGGCGGCGAGGGTTATCGCCAGCGCGGCGAATCTCCTCTAAAATCACCGGGCGCTCACGCTCGAAATCGTCGGCACTCAGGCGAGGTGCCATCACCATCTGAATTTGTAAGGGGGCCAGAGCCGCAAAATCCTGAGGCGCTGTGGTGATGAAATACTTGGTGTAGTCTTGGCTGGTAGCGGCATTGGTAAAGGCTCCTCGTTCCTCCACCCGGCGCTCAAATTCCCCACACCCCAGCTGCTGGGTGCCCTTAAAAATCATATGCTCTAGGAAGTGAGCCATGCCGTTGATAGCATCGCTCTCCATCGCCGAACCCACCCGTAGCCAGAGGCTAAGGTTGACTACCTCCAGCGGCATTTGCTCAGCGATCACCGTTAGCCCATTGGGTAGACGACGGATGGTGGGGGCCGCTAGACGAGCGGGTAGGTCAGCGGTCGCTGAGAGCAAAGTCATATATATTTTGTAACGTCGTAGGGGGTAGCGTCGTAGGGAGATTACATCCTAGGGACGTAGAACTTTGAATATCTTAACGACTGAAGGGCCGGCTGGGGAAAATCGCATCCACAGCCCCCAGACCCGTTCAAAATTTAGGCCCTGAAAGGAAATCCTCAGGCCAACCGGTTCGGACGCCGGCCTGGCTGACGGCTAAAATTTGAATTCAATCGTCCATTGTCTCGAAAGTATTGTAAATTCCTGGTATGCGGGCCGCTCCGGGGAGATGACATGGGAACCTGGATTAAAGAAACAGACATTGCTATTTACCTGATGCAGGGAGGTTACTGGATCTCTCGCATTACCAAATATGAGTCCCAGACCAACCCGAAGGAAAAGGTGGTCAACATCGGCAGTATCAAGTCGTGGTTTTTGCGTGAGGATTACCCCCGCGCCATGACCGTAGCGATTGGCACCGGGGCACCAGAACCTCAGCCCATGCCGCCGCCGCCGCCGCCGCCGCCGTCCTCCGGCAATACCATCAACGCCGCTGGTCTAGAGATTGTGAAAAGCTTTGAGGGGCTGATGCTCAACGCCTATCCTGACCCCGGCACCGGCGGTGAGCCCTGGACCATTGGCTATGGTCACACCTCCGCCGCTGGCCCACCGCAGGTCTACCGAGGCCTGACCATTAGCCGCACCGATGCCGAAGAGATTCTGAAGCGCGATCTGGGTAAGTACGAAAAGGCTGTTGCTAGTTCGGTCACTCGTACCTCCACCAGTGACCAGTTTTCGGCCATGGTGTCCTTTACCTTCAACGTCGGCCCCGGCAATTTCCAAAGTTCAACGCTGTTGAAAAAGCACAATGCCGGTGATTTTGCCGGGGCTTCGGAGGAATTTCTCAAGTGGGTGTATGCCGGAGGCAATGTGATGCCTGGCTTGCAGCGCCGACGTAAGGCGGAACGCGCCCTCTATCGCAGCGAAAACTGGCAACAGTTTCTCTAGCGCAATTTATAGCGTTGGCCACTGCGCTTAGAACACGAGTCACGGCCACTAGCAACAACTGGGACAGCGCCCTGGCCTATAGCCAGCGCTCCAAAGGATGATGGAAAATGTCCTAGTCGATCTGGCGCTGGCTATACTCTCAACTCTGTAGGCCACTTTTCTGTAGGCCACTTTTCTGTAGGCCGCTTTAGCGGTAGCGATTATTCGTTTAGTGATTCGCGCTGAAATAAGATACCGGCTACACGAGCTAATCCATCATGGATTCTCGCCCGCGCGGGAATGACGCCGGGACTTTATTTGTTCGCAGATTCCTTAGGGGTAGGTGGGCCGGTTAGATCTACGGTTGCTCCCTTCGCCTGTTTAGGAGCTGTAAAGAAACAAGTTCATGGTACGTGGCTTGAGCCCTCGGAGGCTCAGCACCGTAATCGTTCAAACCGTGAGCTTAATTTTTTACAAGTCTTTAGGGCAAGCCCACGGCCGCCGCCCGCCCAACTCATCCCACCGGTGGGGAAGCCATTTGGCTAGCGGCCGGGGTCGTTTACCATGGGAAGTGGCGAGTCCTAAGTCGTTCAATCAATACAGCCATCTACCTAGATTTGGGCAAACTTAGGTTCACCCCTGTAGCATTTACCACCTAAGACCCATAGGGTCTCTGAGAGCTGAGTGTATGACTGATGCCTCGACTTCGCCCAACTCTGCCGCCATTCAGCTGCCTCAATGCCTCCAGTCAGCTCAGCCGTTGCATAACCAATGCTGCGACTTGCAGGCATCGGAACAGCATTTTCGCGCGGTGCTCGAAACCATGGATCTGGTGGGGGTGGTGATCGATGGCGAAGGGACTATCCTGCTCTGTAATGACCCTCTGCTCCACCTGACCGGTTGGCAGCGCCATGAGGTGGTTGGTCACAATTGGTTCGACCGGTTTATTCCCCCCGAAAATCGTCAGGTGTTGCGGGAGCGAGTACAGGGCGCTTTGACTCGGGGGGATTTCCCCAGGCACCACGAGCATGACATTCTGACCTGCCGTGGCGATCGCCGCCTGATCGCCTGGCATAACACTCCTATGGTGGGGGCTGACGGTGCCTTGGGCGGGATTACGAGCCTGGGTCAAGACATTACCGACCAACGCCCCACCGAGCGACAGCTGCAGGAGCGGGAAATCTGGCTGCAGCGGGTGGCCGACCACCTGCATGGGGCCATGCTGCGCTATGTGCGCCACCCCTCCGGCACTGAAGAACTGATGGCGATGAGTCGAGGCTGTGCCGACATCTGGGAGCTAGAGCCGGAGCGGTTGCAGCGGCACCCCGAACTGTTTTGGCAGGCCATTCACCCCGACGATCGCCCTGTGGTTCAACGCCTGCTGCACCAATCGGCGGAGATTCTGACCCCCTGGTTTTGCGAGTGGCGCACGAGTACCCCATCGGGGCAATACAAGTGGCTGCAGGGGATGGGGCGACCCGAGCGTCTGGCCCAGGGCGGGGTGGCCTGGAACATGATGGTGTTTGACGTCAGCGATCGCCGCCAGGCCGACGAGGCAATCAGAGAAGCGAATCAGCAGATGCAAGCTTTCATTGACAACACCCCGGCTATGGTCAATTGGTTTGACCTCAGCGGGCGCTATCTGCGGGTCAATCAGGCTACTGCCGCTCAGTTTGACCTGCGCCCAGCGGATCTGGTTGGGCGATCCTTTACTGAGATGTTTCCCCCCTCGGTGGTCAACACCTTTATGGAGCGGGTTCGGCACATCGCCACGACCCAAGCTCCCCTGACGGTGGAAGACACCCTGCATCTGAATGGCCAGCAAAAGGTGTTTCGCTCGGTGCTGTTTCCGGTCACCACAGAAGGGGATCAGGTCACTGTGGTGGGGTCAGTGGCCACCGATATTACGCCCCTAGTCGAGGCCCAGATGGCCCTCCGCCGCCAGGCCGAAGAAGAACGACTGATCCGCACCATGACTCAGCGCATTCGGGGGTCGCTAGATGTCAATCAGATTTTGCAGACCACGGTGACGGAGGTGAGGCAGTTTTTACAGACCGATCGGGTTTTGATCTACCGTTTTAGCCCCGATCGCAGTGGCAGCATGGTGGTTGAGTCGGTGCTGCCTCCCTGGCGGCCTACCCTGGGCATGACGATTGTAGACACCTGCTTTGTCACCAACCCCCAGCTCGTTGAGCAATATCGACAGGGCCGCACGAGCCATATTGACGATGTCTACCAGGCCCCGATAGACCCTTGCCATCGCAATTTAATGGTGCGTCTTCAGGTGCAGGCTAACCTGGTGGTGCCGATCAACCACAGTGGTGGCCTGTGGGGGCTGCTGTGCGTTCATCACTGTCGCTCGCCCCGCTCGTGGCAGCCCGACGAAATTTCTCTGCTCACCCAGCTGGCGGCCCAGGTGGCCATTGCCCTACAGCAAAGCCAGTTGCTGGCCCACTCCGCCACCCTGGTGCGGCAGGAAAAACTGCTGAACAGCATTGTTAGAACCATTAGCGACAGCCTCGATCTAGCAACCTTGCTGCAGCGGGCCGTGACCGAAATGCTGCACACCTTGAAGACCAGCCGTAGCCTAGTGGTGCTGTGCCAGGCTGAGGATGAGACCTCCGACTACACGGCGATCGCCGTCGATCCCCACACCACAACCATCCAGGAGCAACGTATTCCCATTCGCGATAACCCCCATGTGCAGCGGATTCTGTCTCAAGATCAGCCCCTGGCCATTGATGATGTTGCCGCAGAACCGTTACTGGTGTCGGTGCTGCCCCAGCTGCGCCAGCGGCAAATTGGGGCCATGCTAGACGTGGCGATTCGCTATAAAGGCGAAGTCAAAGGCATGCTGTGTGCTCACCAGTGCCCCGGCTCCCGCCCCTGGACCCCAGAAGAGGCCCGGCTGATGAAGCGGGTGGCCGACCACCTGGCGATCGCCATTCACCAGGCGGAGCTCTATGCCCAGGCCCAGGCGCAGCTGGCCGAGCGCGAACGGCTGGAGGCCCAGCTGCGCCACGACGCCTCCCACGATCGCCTGACGGGTTTGCCCAACCGAGTGCTGTTTTTAGAGCAGCTGGCCCTGGCCCTGGAGCTACTACATCAGCCCAGTGGCCCGCCCCAGTCCCTGCCCACGGCCTCGGGAGAGCAGGATCTCGACTGCCTCAACGATCGCCAATTCGCCGTCCTGTTCCTGGATCTTGACCGTTTTAAGGTGATTAACGACAGCCTGGGCCATGCCATCGGCGATCGCCTGCTGCAGGTGGTGGCCCAGCGCCTGCAAACTTGCCTGCAGCCGACCGATACAGCGGCCCGTCTGGGGGGCGATGAGTTTGTGGTGCTGCTGAGCAAGCTGAGCGATGCTGGCTTGGCGATCGCCATGGCCCAGCGCATCCACGCTGCTCTCCAGGTGCCGGTGCTTTTAGACGATCACGAAGTCTTTATTCATGCCAGCATTGGCATTGCCCTCAGCTCCACCGCCTACACCGACCCCAACCAGGTGCTGCGTGATGCCGACATCGCCATGTACAAAGCCAAGGGCAGCAATCGTGAGTACGCCATCTTTGATGCCCCGATGCATACCCTGGTGGTCCAGCAAATGCAGCTGGAAACCGACCTGCGCTGGGCCCTCGAACGAGACGAACTGAGACTGCATTACCAGCCCATTATCGATCTGACTACCGATACCGTGCAGGGGTTCGAGGCCCTGGTGCGCTGGCAGCATCCCCATCGTGGGCTAGTCCCCCCCCTCGACTTTATTCCCATTGCCGAAAATATCGGACTGATTACCACCCTCGACCTGTGGACCCTCAATGAAGCTTGCCGCCAGCTGAATCACTGGCGACAGCGATTTCCCCACAGCCATCACCTGACCGTGAGCGTCAACCTGTCGGGCAAACAGTTTGTGCGTCCCGATCTGATTCAGCAAATTGATGCAGCCCTGGCCCGTAATGGCCTGCAGGGGCAGCACCTAAAGATCGAAATCACCGAGAGCGTGCTGATTCAAAATGCCCAAATGGCGATTGATCTGCTGCAGGAGCTACGCCAGCGCTGCATCCAGATCTGTATGGACGATTTTGGCACCGGCTATTCATCCCTCAGCTACCTGCACCGCTTTCCCATCGATGTGCTCAAGATTGACAAGTCATTCATTGCTAACCTCGACAGCGCTAACCCCGGCCAGGGGGACTACGAAATCATCAAGGCCATTATTAGCCTGGCCACCAGTCTTAAGCTGTCGGTGGTGGCCGAGGGCATTGAAACCGCCGACCAAATGCAGTATCTGCAGGCCCACGACTGTCAGGCTGGACAGGGCTACTATTTTTTTAAGCCCATGACTGCGGCAGCTGCCACTGCTTTTCTGGCTCAAGGCCAGGGGGGACTGGTGAACCCAGAGGATAAGCAAGTGGCCTAGCTAGGTCTCCAAAACTATGGTTCTCGGTGGGGATGCCCAGGGCGATCGCCTAAAAGGGAAACGCCTTATAGGGAATCCACTGGGCCCACAGCTTAGCCAGGGTGCCCTGCAGAATGAGCTGGTTGAGGGCCTGGTTGAGGGCCTCGAGGAGTTCCCGATTGCCCGGCAGTACGCCAATCCCAAAGGGATGCTGGGTGGGAATTTGAAACGCTACCCGCAGGTCATGGGTATCGGCCTCGGCGGTCATCAGCACCAGGGCATCGCCCACCACCGCATCAATGCTGCCCTGCCCCAGGGCGGTGACCAGGGCGGGCAGGGTTTGGTTGGGCCCCTTAAACGGCACCCAGTCCAGGTCGGGTAGCGCTTCGGTGAGGGCCATCGGGGTGCAGTCTGCCAAGGCGCCCAGACGCTGACCCGCCAGGTCTGAGGCGGTGTGAATGGGGCTATCTTCGCGGACTAGCACGGCCTCATCAAAGCGACCGTAGGGGCGGGTAAAGTCGGCCCAGGCGCGCCGATGTTGGGTAATGGCCTGGCTAAACCAGACCACATCGTAGTCGCCCGTGCTGAGGGTGGGGTAAAACTGCTCCGGCGGGTGGTCGTACCACACTGGGGTTAGCCCCAGCACCTCCCCCACGGCCCGGGCTACAGCGGGCTCATACCCTAGGCGATCGCCCCCCTCCACAAAGCTCATGGGTCGATTGTCAAAGTCGGTGGCAATAATCGAAAGCTGGCCGGGGTGAACGGTGGTGAATTCCATAACCACGCAAGAGACTGTAGGGCTATTGTGACATCAAACCCAGCCTGGCTTAAGGGGCTCTCCCCCCTCAGATCTCCCCTCAAATCCCCCCTCGGGCCATCGAGCGGTCTGAGTTCGCCGGTCGATTTTCCCCGGTGGGGCCATCCCTAGCGAGTCCGTCCTGCCCCAGGACGGACTCGCTAGGGATGGTTGAGACCGCCTGTTTGAGTCAGCATCCTGCTTCTGCCCGAGCCCACCACCGGCCGGCCCTGCAGCTTGAAATCGCCTGCTATTCATGAAATGGTAAAAGCAGTATTGCAACCCTACGTGAGACTTGAATGACTGTTGGTAATCCTGCTTCTGACCCGGCCTTTGCACCCCTGCGAGAATTTCGACCGCTGCTGCTGAAGGCGCACAAAATCTTGATGGATGCTGAGAAAGACCGCTACGAGTCCAGCTACGGCCCCATTGCCAATAAGGGGGAATATCTACGGTTAGTGCTGAGCCACGAGTACTTTAGTTGGTTGCGGCCTATCTCTCAATTCATTGTGCAGATGGACGAGGTGCTGATGGCGAAGCAGCCCCAACCCCTAGAGCGAGCCCCTGAACTGCTCGACCAGGCTCGACACCTGCTTTACGACACCGAAATTGGTCAGGCGTTTCAAGATCGCACCCAAATTGTCGCCCGCAGCAATCCCGAGATGCTTGCCCTAGCCCACCGTATGGATGAGATCATGCAGCCCGAAGATCCCCAGAAGGGGGAGGCGCTGGCCTAGGTGTAGAGGACCCATCCTGTGCAAAGATAGTAAGGTTGCAGCGATAGTTTCTCCCCTGGGTGCCAGGTGCTGGAGAAGCTTGAATACGAGCGAGTGTGTGCTATGAACGTTGGTGATCGCGTCCGAGTCAAAGAGTCCGTTGTGTTTTACCACCACCCGCTGCATCGCAACGAAGCCTTTGATGCGAAGGGGCTGGAGGGGGTAGTGGTGAATATCCTAACGGACTATAAGGGGCGCCCCATCAGCCCTAACTTTCCGGTTCAGGTTGAATTTGCAGTAGAGGGCGCCAAACGCCCCATGCGAGCTCATCTTAAGCAGAATGAGCTAGAGAACCTCTAGGGCTGGAAAAATCTGCGATCTCAAGCTGAGCGGGAATTAAACCAGGTGAGCAGGTTGAGTTCCGATCGCATGCGATCCAAATCTAGTTTATTTTCGGTGGCTACCTGGGCATACCACTGACAGTAGGCCTCGAAGTGTTCCCGGTGTTCTAGTTCCAGGCGAAAGTCCTGGGCTGCCTGGTGCAGATGCAGGTATTCCGTCACCTCCTGGGGGGTGGCCAGCCATCGGGGCGATAGGTACTCAAACATAGCGGCCTAGCAAAACACAGAGGTAATGATAGCGCGCCTCGCTAGGGCTGCCCTGGACCGAGCAGAGCCGCCGCCGCCACACATCCCCAGCCCGCTATGAGGGCAGCCCCACCGAGAGGGGCGATCGCCCCCAGCAGGTTTTGCCCGGTTAGGCTGAGGGTGTAGAGGCTGCCCGAAAAAATGGTGATGCCTACCACAAAGGCCCATCCGGCAGTGGTTAGTAACCCCGCTGCCCCGAGCCCCTGGCTGCGCAGCAGGGCTACCAGTAGCAGGGCCAGGGCGTGATACATCTGGTAGCGGGCGCTGGTTTCAAAAATTGTCAGCAGGCGATCGCTGAGTTGCTCCCGCAGAGCATGGGTCGCAAAGGCCCCTGCGGCCACCGCAGTGCCCCCTAAAACCGCTGCGATCGCGATAAATAGTTGCTCTATTACCATCGTTAACTCGGCCCAGAAGGTGGTTGTGCTGAATCGATTAAAACGCTAGCAATCAATGGGCCTTGACGGCTTCTACCATCCGAGAAAAATAGAACTGCGACTTGGTCATGGCCCGGCGCTCGATGTGCCAGCCGTCGGCCTCTAGGGCTTTGACAATATCGGCCTCCCGATGGAGATAGGCCCGGGTGGTCTTGCTGGGGCCGGGGAAAAACTCTCCCACCTTCTTCAGAGCGCTGTAGAAAACCGTCTTGGGCGCAAAGCTCATGATTAACCGGGACTCCGCCAGGGAGCTCAAGTGGCTAATCATTCCCTTGACCTGATCCTGGGGATAGTGGATCAGGACGTCTAGGCAAATGACCGTGTGGTAGCTACCGCTGAGGGTTTCTAAATCTTTGACCTCGAAGGTGGGCAGGTTTTTGCCTTCCAGGCAGTCTTCGGCTCGCCGCTGGGCTTCCTCGACCATTTTGGCGGAGATATCGCTGGCGTAGACCTGGGCCCCCGCCTGGGCCAAAGGAATGGCGAGACTTCCTACCCCGCAGCCCGCATCGCAGCAGGTCAGCCCGGCCAGGTTGCCGTCTGCCGTGAGCCATTCCATCAGGGTGTCTACGGTCTTTTGGTGACCCTTGCGGATATCGAGCTGGACCTTGTTGACCTCGCCATCGCCATAAATGCGCTGCCAGCGATCAAACCCGGTGGCGTTGAAATACTCGCGAACTATGGTCTTATCGTCGGTGACAGGCATGGGAGGGGCGAATTTGCTAACTTCTGTAAAATTCTATGATGTTTTGCTGCGTCAAACTTGCCCGCAACGAAACTCAACCTTCTCTGTCCGTGCCGAGCAGCCGCCAGTGGCATGATGGGAAGGCAATATCCAGCGGCAGTTTCAACCATGACCCCCCCCGAAGTTGGCATCATTATGGGCAGTGACTCTGACCTGCCCACCATGGCTGCGGCCATTGAGGTCTGCCTGGAGTTTGGGGTGACCCACGAGGTGGCGATCGTCTCTGCCCACCGCACGCCAGAGCGGCTGGTGACCTATGCCCAAACCGCCCGCGATCGCGGGCTCAAGGTGATTGTCGCCGGCGCTGGCGGTGCCGCCCACCTGCCCGGCATGGTGGCGGCCCTAACGCCGTTGCCCGTGATTGGGGTGCCTGTAGTGAGTCGAACCCTGCAGGGGCTCGACTCCCTGTACTCCATTGTGCAAATGCCGGCTGGTATCCCGGTGGCGACCGTGGCCATTGGCAATGCCAAAAATGCCGGCCTACTGGCGGTACAGATTTTAGGCTGCGATCGCCCTACCCTGCTTGACCAAATTGCCCAATACCGCCAAGCTCTGGAGGCCTCTGTTCTGAACAAGCAGCAAGAACTTGATCGGCTGGGCTGCTCGGACTATCTCAAGCACTACGGCCCACAACATTAAAGCCAGAGGCTGAAATCAGCCGTATCACAGCCAATTCGATCCATAGGTCTGGGGTCAAAGATTGGGATGAAAGACCAATTTATGGCTAATGATCACTATTTTTCTGGACTCATACCCGTTATGCAGACGGCTTACAGGGCTTTATGTATCGTCTAATACAGATTGACCGCCTAAGAATTGGTGGAATCATTTTGTTCTAGGCATATGTAAATTTCTGGGTCGAGTGCTCTTAAATCGCACCGCCTTGGTCCGACGTAAGTTTCTACGGGTGTTGATCAGATGACTGACTACCGTTAGAACCTTGGGTCTGCGTTTATATAGGTGCTCAGGGCTGATTGGCTCTGTAGTCTCTAGCTCCCATGCAAGTCTGTTTCACGCCTTCCGGTTGAGGGCTCAGGCCTACAAACTAAGCCGTGTTCACTGTCTGATTGTGTTGAAGGAACGTCTGTTGAGATGTCTAATTTAGTTTTGCGTAATCGTTCTAAGTTTCGGAAGCGAGCTAAGGCTAGCTTCTGGAGCGCTAGCGTACCGCCTTTTGATGCGGTGATTAAGCGTCTGGTCGGCCACCTCGGTGGCTGGAATTGGGTTGCTTGTATTCCTCTAGCGCTGATAATTCTAGCCACATGGGGGCTAGCGGCTCATGCCCAAGACGAGTTGACCGCCGCCGACGTGCAGGTAAACCTGAACAATATCTGGGTAACGCTCTGCGCTTTCCTAGTTATTTTCATGAATGCCGGTTTCGCCATGGTAGAAACTGGTTTCGCTCGTCAAAAAAATGCTGTCAATATTTTGACCAAGAACCTGATCGTTTTTGCCTTGGCCACCCTGGGCTACTGGTTCCTTGGCTTCTCGCTGATGTTCGGGGCCAATGGCAGTCCCTGGGTAGGCTGGGGAAACTTTTTCCTGGGCGGGCCTCCCGAACTGTACGGTCTCGGCCCCGATGGTCTGAACCTGACCAAGGATACGTTCTTCCTGTTCCAGGTCGCCTTCGCGGGGACCGCCGCTACCATCGTGTCGGGGGCTGTCGCTGAGCGCATCAAGTTCCTAGACTTTTTGATCTTTAGCATCCTGCTGACAGGTATTTCTTACCCCATTACTGGCCATTGGGTGTGGGGCGGCGGCTGGCTGAGCGGGATTGGTTTCCATGACTTTGCCGGCTCTACCGTTGTTCACTCCGTAGGTGGCTGGGCAGCGCTGATGGGTGCTGCTCTTCTGGGGCCTCGCATGGGCAAATACGATGCAGATGGACGGGTGAATGCTCTGCCTGGTCATAACCTGAGCCTTGCCACCCTAGGTTGTCTGATTCTTTGGATCGGTTGGTTTGGTTTTAACCCTGGTTCTCAGTTGGCCGCCGATGTCGCCGTACCCTACATTGCCGTAACCACTAACCTGGCGGCAGCGGCAGGGGGCATGGGCGCTACCTTTACCTCTTGGGCATTGAGCGGCAAGCCCGACCTTTCCATGTCTATTAACGGCATTCTGGCTGGTCTGGTGGGTGTTACCGCCGGCTGCTACGTGGTGGGCTACGCTGGGGCGTTCTGGATCGGTCTGATCGCGGGCATCATTGTAGTGTTCTCGGTCGGCTTCTTCGACAGCATTAAGATCGATGACCCGGTGGGCGCTACCTCGGTTCACCTGGTGTGCGGTATTTGGGGCACCCTGGCGGTAGGCCTGTTTGCTAACCCCAACAACTTTACCCAAGGCGGTGAGGGCATTGCCGGTCTCTTTTACGGCGGTGGCGTAGGTCAGCTGGGGGCTCAAATCCTCGGCATCCTCTCCATAGGTCTGTTTACCGTCGTCATCACCACCATATTCTGGCTGATTCTGAAGTCTGTTCTGGGCCTGAGAGTCACGGCGGAAGAAGAGATGAAGGGCCTGGATATCAGTGAGCATGGTATGGAGGCTTACAGTGGTTTCCTCAAGGACAACACCGATATGGGTGGGGTCATGTAGTGCTCCACTGAATTGTGACTTGGGGTTATAACCCTGGGTGAAATGCTTCATTAACTGGGTATGGCTGCACTCTGCAGCCATACCCAGTTTCATTTCAGGCCGACTGGTCGCTGAGGCTTTGCCAGGGCCGATTTTGGCAAATGGTTACAATGTGCCGTAGGAACAGGGGGCACCTGGTAGTCTAGGTGGAAGTAACTGCTGCCGATGCGACTGGTTCCCCGTTGTGTGCGTCTTGAACGTTCCTTCAGAGCCTTTAAATCGACGGTTTCCTAACCTGAACGATGAGCAAATCCACATCTGTGGTGGAAGAATTGCTGAGCGTAATTCCCCAGCTTAGACCTCGCCTCTATTTCAAGACTTCCCTCACGGCGTTATCCCACGCCATGGAGGATCACGTGCTGGCGGGATCGGCAAAATCCTTGGTGATTGCCAGTTTTCAGCAGGAGCGATTTTATCTACAGGAGGCCAATCGCTACCTCCGGATCGCTGAACTCACGGATCAGGTCTATGTGCTGTCATCCCTTGGCACCAGCTTTGTCAGTCGCTCTGATAATTACGAAACCATTGCCTTTGAAGCTGACGATGCCCTCTCCCAGGAATGGCACCTGGTGGTGATTGGGGTCGACTACACCGCCTGCTTAATCTGCCGGGAGCGATCGCCGGAGCCCCTGTCGAAGGGCACGTCCCTTGACCAGACCCGCCGCTTTGAGGGGATTTGGACCCAGGATCGCTACGTCAGTCAGCGGGCGGCGGCGATGCTCCTCGATCGCATCGCTGGGTACCGCTCAGACCTGACGGACAAAGTTGCGATCGCAAGACAGCAGTATATTGACCCTACCCTGACGCCCCCTGAACGGCTAGAGGGCAGCGGTGGCCCCGATCCGTTTACCCAGCGATTGGTGACCTATCTACAGGCAGGACAGTACAAGCTGCTCAAGGCCTATAAGGCGATCTCGGCCCAGGAAAGCCGCGAACGCCTGGTCAACTCCATCACCTCGGTGGTGCGCCAGTCCCTGGATGCCAACGAGATTTTTTCGAAGGCAGCCGAAGAGCTCGGTCAGGCGCTCCAGGTCTGTCGCTGTCTAATCTACCCCTGTAGTGCCACCGATACCACGGTGACGATTGCCCACCAGCACCTCAATGGAACCGCCGAGTCGCTGCTGGGCGAAACCTGGCCCCTGGCCACCAACCCTTTGTTTGACTACCTCCAAGACACCAAAGAGACCATTGCCATCGCCGATACCCAGGCCAGCGACTCGCCCTTTCGCTACGAACTGGACGACATTCGCCACCTGACGGAACGATGGCAGATTCGCTCATGGCTGATCGTCCCCCTTACCTATCAGGGCCGCCTGGTGGGACTGATCGAACTGCACCAGTGTCAGCTCGAGACCTACGCCTGGAGCGAAGATGAGATCGCTCTAGTGGACGCGATTGCCGCCCAGCTGAGCGTTGCTATCATTCAAGCGGAGGCCTACGCTAACCTGCAGGACCTCAACCAGCAGCTGGCCGCCCTCGATCGCACCCGTGCCAACCTGATTGCCATCACTGGCCATGAGTTGCGCACCCCACTTTCGACCATTCAGGTCTGCCTCGAAAGTCTGGCCACCGAGCCCGATATGCCCAACGAACTGCGTCAGATTATGCTGCAATCGGCCCTCGAAGATGCCGAGCGGATGCGTAGGCTGGTGCAGGATTTCCTCACCCTGTCGCGTCTGGAAAGCGGCCGAGTCGAGTGGAATCTAGAATCGCTCTCCATTCAGGAATGTGTCGATTTAGCCCTCAGCAGCATTCACGGCAGCCACGACAGTACGCCCACCCCGGCCATCAAAGTTAAAATTCCCAAACAGGTGCCCCTGGTGCGAGCCGACGGGGAGTGGCTAGTGGAGGTGCTGGCCAAGCTGCTCGATAACGCCCAAAAGTTTACTCCCCCCGAGGGCAAAATCACTATTCAGGTGACCCGCTCTAGCCCCGCCCACCTGCAAGTCACCATTGCCGATACCGGGCGCGGCATCGAGCCGAGTCGTCTACAGGTGGTGTTTGACCGCTTTTACCAGGAGGAAGGGGCCCTGCGCCGCACCACCGGAGGGACGGGGTTGGGCCTGGCCATGTGCCGTCAAATTGTAGAAGGGCTGGGGGGAACCATTTGGGCTGAGTCGGAGGGCAAAAATAAGGGCAGCCAGTTTCACTTCACCGTGCCCATCGCCCAGGGCAAGCTCGATAGTCGTCGCCAATCGGCTAATCCAGCTAGGTCGCAGCCTACCACCGTGCCCGGCAACCCCTCGGTGCTGATCGACGACTAGCGCTGTGCCCAGCAGCGAAAAACCATGGCATCATCAGGGTGTGCTAACTTCAGCGAGATGGCGGGAGCATGGGCATGGGCGACCCCAATCAAACGAACCCCCAGGCTCCACCCCTGGGTAAATCTGACGGATTGCTGCCCGTCCGGGTTTGGCGGCACCTGCGCGATCGCACCAGCCAGCTCAGGCCCACTCGCCAACTCAGCCGCTGGTTTAACGTTGATGACGACAAGGTGGCTGCTATCCTAGCGGCGGTGCGCGAGCAACTGCCCACCACCGAGGCTCTTTTGATTGGTAAACCCCAGGCGGGTAAAAGCTCCATTGTGCGGGGGCTAACGGGGGTTTCTGCCGACATTGTCGGGCAGGGATTTAAGCCCCACACCCAGTACACCCAGCGCTACGCCTACCCCTCCGAAGAGCTACCGCTGCTCCTGTTTACCGATACTGTCGGCCTGGGGGATGTGGCCCAGGCTACCGACGCCATTATTGCCGAACTGGTGGAGGACCTCAGCAGCAGCACCAGCAAGGGGCGCATTCTCATTCTCACGGTCAAGGTCAATGACTTTGCCACCGATACGCTGCGACAAATTGCGGCTCGCCTGCGCCAGCAGTTCCCTACCGTACCCTGTCTGTTGGCGATCACCTCGATCCATGAAGTCTACCCCCCCAGCCAGCCGGACCATCCGCCTTACCCACCCGATCTGGACAGTGTCAATCGCCCCTGTGAGGCGATTCAGGCCAATTTCAAGGATCTGGTAGACTGCACGGTCCGGCTCGATTTCACCCTGGAAGAGGATGGCTTTGATCCGGTTTTCTACGGTCTTGAGGCCCTGCGCGATGCCCTGGCCGATCTGCTGCCCGAGGCCGAAGCCCAGGCCCTCTACCAGCTGCTCGATCAGCAGGCTGAAGCTACCGATCAGCTGGGTACCCTCTATCGAGATGTAGGCCGGCACTACATCTCAGCCTTTGCGGTCATGGCGGCTACCCTGGCGGCGGTGCCCCTGCCCTTTGCCACTATGCCGGTGCTGACGGCGCTGCAGGTGTCGCTGGTCGCCCTGCTGGGCAAGCTCTATGGCCAAACCCTTAGTCCTTCCCAGGCGGGTGGGTTGATCAGCGCGATCGCTGGCGGCTTCTTTGCCCAGGCGGTCGGGCGAGAATTGATCAAATTTATCCCCGGCTTTGGCAGTGTCGTAGCGGCCTCCTGGGC
>JBGSNT010000120.1:0-10523 GCA_041739575.1 Nodosilinea sp.
AAGGTTGTGCCCAGCAATGCGTCCAGAGTCACCTTTTGCCATTCTTCTTTCCTTGCCTTGTTCTCGCATGATGTCTTTAACCATAGGCCCATGGTATGGCGCGGCAATGGCGAGGCCGTGGCGAAGGTGTGACACTTTCCCCCAGCTGTCTACGACAATTCTGGGACGCCTTGAGGGATGTTTCGAAGGAGGTCGGGTAGGGGGGATGAAACCCTAGTACTTAATGCGATCGCGGTCTTTGTCGGGGGCGGCATGCTTGGCCACGAAGTCGATGATTTTGCCCGCCACATCGATATCGGTGGCCTTTTCAATGCCCTCGAGTCCCGGTGATGAGTTGACCTCCATGACTACCGGGCCGTGGTTAGAGCGCAGCAGATCGACTCCAGCCACCCGCAGCCCCATGGCCTTGGCGGCCCGAATGGCGGTGCTGCGCTCCTCGGGGGTGAGGCGCACCCGACTGGCCGACCCGCCCCGGTGTAGGTTAGAGCGAAACTCCCCCGGTGCCCCCTGGCGCTTCATCGCCGCTACCACCTTGTCCCCAATCACAAAGCAGCGAATATCCATGCCGCCCGCTTCCTTGATAAATTCCTGCACCAGAATGTTGGCGTCCAGCCCGCGGAAGGCTTCAATCACTGACTTGGCCGCCTGTTGGGTTTCGGCCAGCACCACGCCAATGCCCTGGGTGCCCTCCAGGAGTTTGATCACTAGAGGGGCACCGCCGACAATATCCACCAGGCCGTCAATGTCTTTGGTGGAGTGGGCAAACCCCGTTACCGGTAGACCAATGCCGCGACGGGCCATGATCTGGAGCGATCGCAGTTTGTCGCGCGATCGCGAAATCGCCATGGAGGTATTGGCCGTAAACACCCCCATGATCTCAAACTGGCGGACCACCGCCGTGCCGTAGAAGGTGTTTGACGCCCCAATGCGAGGAATCACCGCATCGATATCCACCAGGGGCTTGCTTTGGTACATGACCTTAGGCTGGTGGGAGGTTATGTTCATGTAGCAGCGCAGATGGTCAATCACCTCCATCGCGTGACCGCGATCTTCCCCCGCTTGCTTCAGCCGCCGGGTCGAGTAGAGAGCGGCATCCCTAGATAAAATCGCAATTTTCATAGCGCCTTGGGAGTCATCCTTGGGGGTAGTGCTTAGGGATAATCATGGGTCAAACGGGCCTGTTCGGGAAGGGGTTGCAGGAATGAGCGACCCGGGTCAACCAGGTACCGGCGGCGGACCGCCTGTCGACCCAGCAGCATTCGAAAGCCCATTTCGTCACGGTTGGTCAGGGTCAGCTCGATGGCCCACACCGCGCTACCCACCTGCACCAGAGTTTCAATCACTGGGCGCGTCTCCGCCTGTCCACCCGAGTTTCGTACCATGCGCTGTTCCAGCAGAACGGCTTCGGCGGTTACGATGTACTCGTCGTTGCGCTGGATCGGGTGGGCCTGAAAGCGCACCATAGCCGTGCCATTGCGCTCAAACTGCTCAACATCAAAGGCATGGAGGGCGGAGGAACGAGCCCCGGTATCGATCTTAGCCTTGACGGCATGGACGCCCAGGTTGGGCAGAGAAACCCACTCTCGCCAGCCAATAATTGCAGCAGTTGCAGCGGCAGAACCCATATTACTTTTGAGAGCATAGCAGGACTGGGGACGGTTCTATCCTAGGGGGAAACGGGCCTAGGGGGAAACGGGTTCTAGGGATCTATTGTCGGGGGAATTAAGGGGTGGGACGCCCACTAGGCTGAGGCCGTAGGGGTCGACCGCCAGGGCGGCGGCAAAGGCGGCGCTGAGGGCTGGCTGAAACCGCTGATCCTGTTCGAGGGTGAGCTTAAAGTAGGCCAAGCTGAGCACCTGCATGAAGCCCCATACCAGTTCCGGTCGCGGCCCAATTATCTCTGGGGGAATGGGTAGCGGTTGGTTCCCCGCCGCCACATCCCCAATGGTTGAAAAGTGGTTGCCCTGGCTAATCAGCAGGAGGTAGCGCTCCGGGGTGGTCAGCCAGGTGAAGGGCTCAATTTGCTCTGGAAAAGCTGGGGCAATGGTGTCGGCGGTACCGGCTACCAGCATCACCGGTACGGCGATCTGACTGTAGCCGGTTTCCCCAAACAGAATGCTGCCGATGGGGTTCATCACGAAAATTGCGCCGATCCGGGGATCGCCCAGGCTCTTGCCCGGATCGCCTAGGCGGGCCGCCTGGCACTGCAGGAGCAGGGATGGATTAAAGGAGAGGGTGCTCGGGGGGCAATCCGCTGCTAAACCCTCGGTATCAAAGGTGGCCCCGGCTAGGGCCAGGGCGGTGTAGCCCCCAAAGGACTGGCCAATGGCGCCCACCCGGCTGAGGTCAAGCTGCCTCTGTAGGGGGGAGACGCTCTCGTTGAGGCGGCTGAGGGTATTGAGGGTCAAGGAGACATCCTTGGGCCGGCGCAAAAATTCTTCGTCTGGCACCACTGCACCTGACTGCCCCGTCAGCAGGGCATAGAGCTGCTGATCGTTGCTGCCAGCGTGTTCTATGGCCGCCACCGCTATCCCGCCCGTCGCCAGGTACCCGGCTAGATAGGCATAGCTGTTGCTGGTGCCCCCCAGGCCGTGGGAGATCACCACCAGGGGAAAGCCCTGGGTCGGTCTTCCCGGCCCACCCGACAGTACCTCGGGGAGGTAGATCTGAACGGGGTGTTGTAGCCCTGGCACCACCACCTGTAGGCGATCGACGCCGTACTGGCGCTCCTGCTGCACTAGCCCTAGCACCGCCTCAAAATCGACCGGGTTGGCCTCGGCCTCCTGCTGGGCCAGGGACCGCACCTGGGCGAAGGCCTGCTCAGACTGCAAAATCGCCTGGTTGATTTCCTGGGCGATCGCTAACCCCTCCCCCAGGTCGATCCGGATGGCGCTGGTGGGATAGGTTTTGAGCACGTTCAGCAGGGTAAAGTCTCCGGCGGGGTCAGCGGCCGCTAAAATTAGCGCCCCCCGTAGGGCCTGAACGTTGGCCTGGCGCACTGGTGTTTGCACGACTCGGCCAATTTGCTCCAGCAGCAGCACCCCCTGTTCGGTATACAGGAACTGGGCTACCGCCACTGGGCTGATGCTGGCTGGCGTGGTCAGGACATCGCGGATCTGGTCGAGCTGATCGCCAGAGAGCTGAAGCTGCCGGCTGTAGATCCTGAGCTGGGGAGTTAGTTCGCCAGAGGTGGCAAAGCGCTCCAGGTCAGCAATGGGAATGCCCCGCTCGAAGGGGCCAAACCCCACTAGCAGTCTTTCCGCCGCCTGGAGCGGTGCCGCTGTGCCCAGCAGGCCGAGCAGGCCCAACAGCCAACCGACCCGCCGCCGCCAGCGCCAGAGGGTTAGTGTCATTGATGCAGTGGTGGCGGAGTCGGGTATGGTCACAGGGAATCAGGGATTAGCCATCGAGGGGACTGGCCAGGGCATGCTCCAAAATATGGTCGAGCAACCCTTCGCAGGCATCCAATAAAAGCTCAATGACGTAGATAAATCCTTCGGGGCCGCCGTAGTAGGGATCGGGCACCTCCCGATCGGGGTGGTGGCGGCAAAAGTCGCACATTAGCTGCACCCGCTCGCCGTACTGACCCGCGGGGTCAAGGGCTAAAATATCGCGATAGTTCTGGCGATCCATCGCCAGAATGTAGTCAAATCGGCCCAGATCGGCGGCATCAAACTGCCGGGCCCGCCCCAGCAGATCGATACCATAGGCTTTTGCCGCCTGGGTCATGCGGCGATCCGGTGGGCTGCCGACGTGGTAGCCGGCGGTGCCCGCCGAGTCACACACTATGCGATCGCTCAGCTGTCGCTGGTCGATCAGGTGGCTCATGATGTTTTCCGCTGAGGGCGATCGACAGATGTTGCCCAGGCACACAAACAAAAGACGGGTAGTCATGGCAGGGGCAGGGGCTTAGAGACCGGGTAGGTTGAGACCGCCGGTTAGCACCTCCATGCGATCGCGCATGGTGGCCGTCGACTTTTCGTAGGCATCTTTCATGGCTGCCGTCACTAGGTCAGACAGGACCTCAGCGCCTTCCTCCAGGGCAGCAGGGGCGATGGTCACACCGCGGGGTTCCTGGTTGCCGCTCATGACGACCTTGACCAGGCCACCGCCTGACTCGCCTTCAATCTCCATTTGCTCCAGTTCTTCCTGCAGCTGCTTGGCCCCTTCTTGAATCTGCTGGGCTTTTTTGAAGGCCTCAGTGAGTTCCTTCATCTTGCCTAACCCAAACCCAAATCCTTGACCTTGTGACATGGAGTATCTCTCGAACGTACAGCGCGCTGGCGGCGTCCCTCAAGCAGTGCCAATCAGCTATACGATTCTAGCGTCCAAGGGCAAAATCTAACGATAAGTAGGGTTATCTACCCTTGGCCGAGGGCTAACCTAAACCTTAGGCTCTTTAATATAGGTAACTTCGGGGTGCCCGCTGGGGTATGGCGAGGTTGCTCACGGGAGGTCTAAGCGCAAAACTATGGGATTTTTTGATTCAGATATTGTCCAGCAAGAGGCCCAGCAGCTGTTTCAGGACTATCAATCGCTGGTGCAGCTAGGGGGCAACTACGGCAAGTTCGACCGCGAGGGCAAGAAAATGTACATTGCCCAAATGGAAGCCATGATGGATCGTTATCACATCTTTATGAAGCGCTTTGAGCTGTCTGAAGACTTTATGGCCAAGATGACCGTAGAGCAGCTCAAAACCCAGCTGGGCCAGTTTGGCATGACCCCCGATATGATGTTTCAGCAGATGCAGCAAACCCTAGAACGCATGAAGGCTGAAATTGAAGCTTGAAAGACGTCAACTCTAGCCAAGATTTAGCCGCTGTTCAGGGTGAGGTACAGCGCTATCGCCAGCGGATTGGAGGGCTGTTGCTCTACGGCGATGTGTTTCATGATCCGGTGGGTGAGACATTTTTGACGTTGCTAGCTGCCCTGGACGGTGGAGACGCCACCCAGAGTCTGAGAGCCTACGGAGATTGGTTTCGGGCCTTAGCCGCCAAGGGTGAAAGCTGGCAGGGCTATCTGCTGCGGCAACTTGCCTACGCCGACAATCCGTTTAGTCATCGGGCTCAGCAGCAACCGGTTTCAGAACTACCGGCGGCCTTGGTGCAGGCGGCCCAGCATGATCTCAATCAGCTTCAGACGATTCATCACCTGGATGGAGGTCAGATTGCTGCATGGGTACAGGCGATCGCCCACCTCCCAGAGCCCCCCGTAGTCTGGGATCTGCGAGACGACAATCTACCCCCCCTCGAGCTACCCGCAGAGGTTCCTTGGGCTGAAGCACTGCCAGTTTTGGCTCAGCACTATCGCCACCATGGGGTTGGCTTGTTTGCCCAGTACCGCGCCTTTGCCTGGCACGGTGGATGTCTTCAGGGCATTGTCGATCCCGATCCCATTCGCCTCGACCAGCTCACCGCCTACGATCACCCCCGACAGCAGCTAGTCCAAAATACCCTGGCGCTGATTAAGGGCTACCCGGCCCTCAACGTGCTGCTCTATGGCAGCCGGGGAGCGGGAAAGTCATCCTTGGTAAAAGCCTTGGTGAATGAATACGCGCCCCAGGGATTGCGGCTGGTGGAGGTAGCCAAGGCCAATTTACACGCCCTGCCCGATATTGTCGGTGAGTTAAAATCGCGACCTCAGACGTTCATTATTTTTGTCGACGACCTCTCCTTTGAGGAGGATGACGACACCTTTAAGGCCCTCAAGGTGGTGCTAGAGGGCAGCACTACCGCCCGCCCCGCCAATGTGGTGGTCTATGCCACCTCAAACCGCCGCCACCTGGTGCGCGAATACTTTAGCGATCGCCCCCGACCCAGCGATCAAGACGAGGTGCAGGCCTGGGACACGATGCAGGAAAAGCTTTCCTTTAGCGATCGCTTTGGCCTCACCCTCACCTTCGAGCCTGCCGACCAGCCCACCTACCTGGCGATCGTCCGCCACCTGGCCCAGCAGGCCAACCTCTCCCTGCCCGAGCCGGATTTGACCGCCCGCGCCCTCCAGTGGGCTACCCGCCACAACGGGCGATCGGGGCGATCGGCCCGCCAGTTCATCGACTGGCTGGCCGCCGACCTAGCCCTGGATATTGCCCAGAGGCTCTGAGTCAAGGGGCAATGGCGACGAAAAACCGGGCTTCTTCACTGTTCGGCAACCCATCTGATTACCCCACAGCAGAAACCCAGTTTTTGCACAGCCAAGCATCTCCTTATCCGGCCACCACAAAATTCACCAGCTTGCCCGGCACCACGATCACCTTTTTGATCTTCTTGCCTTCTAGATAGCGCTGGGCAACGTCCGACTCACGGGCAAATTTTTCCAAAGCCGCCTTGTCTGAATCAGCGGGCACCTCCAGAGTGCCCCGAGTTTTGCCCATGATTTGGATAACCAGGGTGATTTCATCCACAGCTAAGGCGCTGGGGTCAAACACTGGCCAGGGGGCACGGTGGACAGAATCCGCGTGGCCTAACTGGTGCCAGAGCTCGTCGGCCAGGTGGGGGGCAAAGGGGGCCAACAGCAGCACCAGGGCCTCCACACCCTCAGCATAGACCGGGGAAGCCTTGGCAGGAGAGTCCGTCAGGGCGTTGTTGAGCTTCATTAGTTCCGACACGGCGGTGTTGAACTGGTAGTCGCCGTCGATGTCTTCGGTGATGGCTTGAATGGCGGTGTGAACGGCGCGACGCAGGGCTTTCTCGTCCTTAGAGAGGGGATCGGGTAGGGGCAAATGGTTATTTGCCCCGGCAGGGGTTTGGGCAATATATTCCGTCACCAGCCGCCACACCCGGTTGAGGAAGCGGAACTGCCCTTCCACGTCGGCGTCATCCCACTCCAGATCTTTTTCGGGGGGCGCTTTGAAGAGAATGAACATGCGGGCGGTGTCGGCCCCATACTTGGCTAGCACCGATTTGGGGTCAACGCCGTTGTACTTGGATTTCGACATCTTTTCGTAGAACACCTCCAGGGCTTCACCCGTAGCAGGGTCCACAGGATTGGCCGGATCGGCGACGTCGGCAGGGGCCACGTACTTGCCGGTCTTGGGGTTTTTGTAGGCGGTGTTTTGCACCATGCCCTGGGTCAGCAACCGCTCGAAGGGCTCGTCGCAGGAGAGCAGACCGCGATCGCGCAATACCTTGGTAATAAACCGCGAGTACAACAGGTGCAGAATGGCGTGCTCAATACCCCCCACGTACTGGTCCACGGGCATCCAGCCGTTGGCTCTAATCGAGTTAAAGGCCGACTCGGGGTTTTTGGCATCGGTGTAGCGCAAAAAGTACCAGGACGAGTCAATAAAGGTGTCCATGGTGTCGGTCTCGCGCCGGGCGGGGCGATCGCAGGTGGGGCAGGGCACATTCACCCAGTCGCCCAGCTGAGCCAGGGGCGAGGCCCCCCGGCCCGAAAATTCCACATCCTGGGGCAGGGTGACGGGCAGCTGGTCGTCGGGTACAGGCACAATGCCGCACTCGGGGCAGTGCACCACGGGGATGGGCACCCCCCAGTAGCGCTGGCGGGAGATCAACCAGTCGCGCAGGCGGTAGTTGGCCTCGCCCTGGCCCTTGTCGTTGGCCTCAAGCCAGGCGATCGCCGCCGCTACGCTCTGCCCCTCGCCCTTGCCGGCAGGAATGCCATCCAGCGGGCCAGAGTTGACCATTACCCCTTCCCCTGCCCAGGCGGCGGTCATCCTATCGCCGTCGAGGGATTCCCCCACCGGCTGCACGACCACCTTCACCGGCAGGGCAAACTTGCGGGCAAACTCAAAGTCGCGCTGGTCGTGGGCGGGCACCGCCATGATCGCCCCGGTGCCGTAGCCCATCAGCACGTAGTCGGCAATCCAAACGGGGATTTTTGCGCCGTTCACCGGGTTCACCGCAAAGCTGCCGGTCCACACGCCGGTTTTTTCGCGGTCTTCGGCGGTGCGATCGATCTCGCTCTTGGCGGCGGCTTCCTTGCGGTAGTCCTCTATAGCCGCTACGCGATCGGGGGCCGTCAACTTCTCCACTAGGGGATGCTCCGGCGACAGCACCATGAACGTAGCTCCCCAAAGGGTATCGGGCCGGGTGGTAAACACCGGCAGATCGTCGCCGGTTTCGGTGGTAAATACCACCCGCGCTCCGGTGGATTTGCCAATCCAGTTGGCCTGCATGGTGCGCACTCGCTCGGGCCAGCCGGGCAGCTTGTCCAGGTCCTGCAGCAGCTCTTCGGCGTAGTCGGTGATTTTGAGGAACCACTGGCGCAGCAGCTTTTTCTCGACGATCGCCCCCGATCGCCAGGACTTGCCCTCGCTATCCACCTGCTCGTTGGCCAGCACCGTCTGGTCGATGGGGTCCCAGTTGACGGCGGCCTCCTTCTGGTAGGCCAGCCCCATCTTCAGCATTTGAATGAAGATCCACTGGGTCCAGTGGTAGTAGTCGGGGGCGCAGGTGGCCACCTCGCGCTCCCAGTCGTAGGAGAGGCCCAGCTCTTGCAGCTGGGCCCGCATCTGGTCAATATTCTCGTAGGTCCACTTAGCCGGGTGAATGCCGCGATCGATCGCCGCGTTTTCGGCGGGCAGGCCAAAGGCATCCCAACCCATGGGGTGCAGCACCCGGTAGCCCTGCATGCGCCGCACCCGCGCCACCACATCGGTGATGGTGTAGTTGCGCACGTGGCCCATGTGTAGGTTCCCCGACGGGTAGGGAAACATTGACAGCGCGTAGAACTTTGGCTGATCGGGATTTTCCACCGCCCGATCTAGCTCCTGCTCAGCCCAAGCCTGCTGCCACTTTGTCTCGATCTCTGCGGGGTTATATTTACTGGACTCCACGTCCCTGACTCCTACTGCTGCACTGGTGCGATGTTCCCCATGATAGACGGCAGTGGGAGGGGGATTGCAAAGTATTAATCGGCGGGGCGATCGCCCCACCGATTAATCTTTGATTTCATCGGCAAAGCTGGCCCGGCGCTTGAACATAAACGGCCCCGCCAGTGACCCCCACAGGTGCTCGTGGCTCTCGGGGTCGCGGCCCCGGTCCCAGCTGATGAACTGGTCGGCGTCGATTTCAAACTCGCTGTCTAAATAGGTGGTCTTGCCATTGCGCTCGACCATGCAGGCGTTGCCGGGTTCCACGGCCCCCTTAAAACTGTGGCCTGTCCAGTGGACGATCATGTTGCAGCCGGGGGTTTTCTCAAAGTGGTCGGGGGTGAGCTTGGCGAGCTGAGCCAGGTCGCGGGAGGCACCGTAGAAGGTTTCGGCCTCCTTAATGGTGTAGTTCTCAATCAAAATATGGTCGCCCTGGGCGCTGAGCCTCATACCCCGGGCGCGGTAGGGCTGGCTGAGCATAAAGTCATAGGCCTGTTCGATGTAGAGGCCCAGGCCATCGAGGGTGGCGGGGGACAGGGGCCGCATGCAGACGCGAATGTGGGCAAACAGAGGCGGGTTGTCGAAGGCCTGCTGCTGGTTGCTAAAATCTGCCGCCATCCAGCGGGCCAGGGTGTGAATATCGGTGGCGTGGGTCATGGATGGATGAAGAAATCGTTGTGGTAGGGTTGACTTTAAGTTTACAGGGTCGGTGACCTCGGCTCTGGGGTGAGTTATCCGGCATGCCCCGATGAAAAAGCTCCACCTGGCGATTTCCACCGACGACATTGCTGCCTCCGTGGCAGATTATTCGGTGCGGCTGGGCTGTGAGCCGGTGCTGGTGATTGATGGAGCCTACGCCCTGTGGCGAACCGACACGCTGAATGTCTCAATTCGTCAAGGGTCTGGGGTAGCACCGGGGCAGGTGCGGCATCTGGGCTGGGAAGATGACCAGGCCGAAGCGTTTATGGTGGAGGTCGATGTCAACGGCATGACCTGGGAGCATTTTGCGGCTCACCATCAGGCAGATGAAATCAAGGATGCTTGGCCAGGGACGAACTATCGGGTGCATGATGGGTAATGCACTGAACCTGTGAATTGTGATGGCGACGATCCCCACCCCTGAGACTTACCATCTGCATGTTGAACTCTTGGATAGTGATCCGCCGATCTGGCGGCAGGTGAGCCTGCCGGGCGATGTCTCTCTGGAGATGCTGCATCAGGTTTTAGCCGCTGTGATGGGGTGGACCGGTGCCGCCGACTACGTATTTAAGGGGCAGGGGCGAGTGTTGGGGGATGGGCAGGAGCGATCGCTCTCCACTCTGCTCACCCAGCCCGACGACACTTTGATCTATATCTATGCCCCGGCCCAGGGCTGGCTGCACAAGGTCACCCTAGAGGCGATCGCCGCCGTTGACCATCCCCTGCCCCACTGCATCGCCGGGGAGCGCCAGTGCCCCCCCGAGTTTTGCAACGGCGTGTGGGACTACATCGACCTGCTCGATCGCCTCGGCGATAGCGACGACCCCGACGAGGTCGACGCCCTCTGGCAGCAGGTCGGCTACGACTTTGACCCGGAGTATTTTGATTTGGTCGAGGCTAATCGGCGATTACAGGGGCGATCGCAGATTTAGGTCACAGGGTCAGCACAGCCCGATAGCGTACCTGGTTATCCAGAATTCGATGCGATCGG
>JBGSNT010000131.1:0-5102 GCA_041739575.1 Nodosilinea sp.
TCGTCTATTTAAGTCGATTGAAGAGTTAGAAGCCCTTATCAATAACCTGTTGAATGAGGGTGATCTTGTAATAAATTGGGGGCGTAATCTCAAAAATAAAGGAAATGCTGTGGATGCAATTTAAATGCGCAACAGCTTAAGGAACTGGCATGGTGGCTAAACGTCTGCCCGACAGTACTAAAGGGCGGCGAAGTGAACAGATGACTTAAGGACAATTCTAGAAACGAACATACCCGAGAATTTTGATTTCTCTCAAGGGCGCAGGCCCTGCGCCCCTACATGGGGGTATCTTCTTCCTCGGAAATTACCTAACCTATGCCCACCAGTACCTATCCAGGAAATCATCAAATGGCAGAATAAATGCCTGTCAATTGTTCATTCTCCCCCATCCCCCACCTCCCTAGCTCCCCATCCCTCCACTTCCCCCATGCCCCGCAAACAAAAATACCCTCACCTGCTCGGTTCCAAATGGACCGCCCACCAAAAAACGGAGGGCTGGCGACACTTTGAGGTGGCCAATCGCAAGGAAGAGGGGCCGTGGGTCTTTGCGGAGCTCGTCGCTTCCTGCGATCCGACGGTGCGGCTTTGGGTTAATGCCAAGCAGCTCAAAAATCGCTCCCTCTGGCAGCCCGGCTGGCAACCCCTCAATACCTTGATCCCCGAGGTCACAGAGGAGGAATTCTGGTTAAACTAGAGTCTAGGAGCGTTAAGACTTTAGATATTTCGTTTTTGGGCTGACCAGGCACGGAGCCCTGAAACGCGCTAGAGTCAAGACAGGTAAAGGTTGGCCAGAGGACAGTAGCTATGTGGCACGTCGTTTACATCATCGCATTTGCGGTTCTGGCCATCATGGCGATCGCAAACCTGGTTAGAAACCTCATTTTGCTCGGCGGCAGTGCCCGCAGTGCTCGGCCTAGAACCTACGGCGGCCAGCAGTACAACCAGGGTGATGGTAGAGTCCTCCCCGGTGGAAAGCGCTCCGTCCCCCACCCTGAACTGCTCGACCAGGACGGCCAGATGATTCGCGAACCCCTGCTGGTGATGCGCTCCATATCGGTCAAAGACGCCCGCGAACAGCTCGATGCCCTCTACAACGGCACCGGCAGCCCCGCCGAAGATGTTGACGACGCCAGCCCCGAGATCGAATAGGCTTCTCCTATTTTCCAGATGTTTTCCAGACAGGGTGCGGTGAGATCATCACCGCACCCCGCTCTGTTTTAGCCCATCCGCTGCTCCATGTCGGCAATCTCCAGGCGGGTTTTGATCACCGTGTCGGGGTTGAGGCTAATCGAGTCAATGCCCTGCTCCACCAGGAAGCGGGCAAACTCGGGGTAGTCGCTCGGCCCCTGGCCACAGATGCCGATCTTGCGGTTGTTTTCCTTGGCGGTTTGGATGGCCATCTTCACCATGCGCTTGACCCCTTCGCTGCGCTCGTCAAACAGGTGGGCCACCAGGGCCGAGTCGCGGTCTAGGCCCAGGGTGAGCTGGGTGAGGTCGTTAGAGCCGATGGAGAAGCCATCGAACACCTGGCTAAACTGGTCGGCCAGCACCACGTTGTTGGGCAACTCGCACATGACGTAGACCTGCAGGCCATTTTCGCCCCGCACCAGGCCGTGTTTGGCCATTTCCTCCAGCACCCGGCGGCCTTCGTCGGGGGTGCGGCAGAAGGGCACCATAAGAATCACGTTGGTGAGGCCCATGTCATCGCGCACTCGTTTCAGGGCCTGGCACTCTAGGGCAAAGCCGTCGCGGTAGCGATCGTCGTAGTAGCGGGAGGCACCCCGCCAGCCGATCATCGGGTTTTCTTCGTCGGGCTCAAAGGTGCTGCCCCCCAGCAGGTGGGAATACTCGTTGCTCTTGAAGTCTGACAGGCGCACCACCACCGGTTTGGGGTAAAAGGCGGCGGCCAGGGTGCCGACCCCCTGGGCGAGTTTATCCACAAAGTAGTCGGGTTTGTGGTCGTAGAGGGCGGTGAGCTGCTGAATCTGGCGTTTTTCGGCCCCGTCGGGCAGTTGGTCGAAGTTGAGCAGGGCTAGGGGATGCACCTGGATGTGGTTGGCGATGATGAACTCCAGCCGGGCCAGGCCAATGCCGTCGTTGGGCAGGGCGGCTAGGGTAAAGGCCAGTTCCGGGTTGCCCACATTCATCATGATCTTGGTGCGGGTCTCGGGCAGGCTGTCGAGCTTGGTGGTCTCGACCCTAAAGGGCAGCTCGCCCCGGTAGATCAGCCCCTCTTCGCCCCCGGCACAGGTCACGGTGACGGGCTCCCCGGTGGTGAGCAGCTGGGTAGCGTTGTCACAGCCGACGATCGCCGGAATGCCCAGCTCCCGCGCAATGATGGCGGCGTGGCAGGTGCGTCCACCCTGGTCGGTGACGATCGCACTAGCCTGCTTCATAATCGGCTCCCAGTCGGGGTCGGTGCGGGCGGTGATCAGCACCTCACCGGGGCGAAACTGGGCGATCTGGTTCACGTCGAGAATCACGCAGGCCTCTCCCTGGCCGATCAGGTCGCCCACGGCGCGGCCCCTGGCGACGGGTTCTGCCCCCTCGGGCACATCGAGGATGTAGGATCGCAGCTCGTTTGGCGATTTCTGCGACTGCACCGTTTCGGGCCGCGCCTGAACGATAAACAGCTCCCCGGTGATGCCATCCTTGGCCCACTCAATGTCCATGGGGCTGTAGGTGCCCCGCAGCCGGGTGTAGTGGTCTTCGATGGTGCAGGCCCAGTGGGCCAGCTGTAGAATGTCTTCATCTTCGATGGCAAAGCGATTGCGATCGGCCAGGGGCACCGACTCGTTTTTGGTCAGCTCGGTGCCGGTGGTGTCGTAGACCATGCGCAGAGCCTTGGTGCCCAGGCGCTTGTTGAGAATGGGTTTGTGGCCCGACTTGAGGGTGGGCTTAAACACCACGTACTCGTCGGGGTTGACGGTGCCCTGCACGACGTTTTCGCCCAGGCCGTAGGCGGCGGTCAGCAGCACGACGTTTTGGAAGCCGGTCTCGGTATCAATGGAAAACATGACGCCGGAGGTGGCCAGGTCAGAGCGCACCATGCGCTGAATGCACACCGACAGGGCCACATCAAAGTGGTCGAAGTGCTTGGTGGTGCGGTAGGAGATGGCGCGATCGGTAAACAACGAGGCGTAGCACTTCTTGCAGGCGATCAGCACCGCCTGGTCGCCGTAGACGTTGAGGTAGGTCTCCTGCTGGCCCGCAAAGCTGGCGTCGGGCAGGTCTTCGGCGGTGGCGCTAGAGCGCACGGCCACATCCACCTCGGTATAGGCATGGTCGGCCAGGCAAGACTCATCCCCCAGGCAGAGGTTCTGGCCCGCCTCCTCGCACATCTGGTGGTAGGCGGTGAGAATGGCGGCCTTGAGGTCTTCGGGGAAGGTGGCGTTGAGGATGAGCGATCGCGCCTTTCTACCCCGCCGCCGCAGTTCCGTCACATCGTTGATGTCGAAGCCGCCCAGCACCGCCCGTAGCTGGGCATCGAGGCCGGTTTTCTCAATGAAATAGCGGTAGGCGTGGGAGGTGGTGGCAAAGCCCGACGGCACCCGAATGCCCTGGGGGGTCAGCTGCTGGATCATTTCCCCCAGGGAGGCGTTTTTGCCGCCCACGATGGGCACATCGTCGAGCCGAAGCTGGTCGAGCCAGAGCACTAGCTGTTGATCCCGCTCTACTGACGTGTGCTGAAGCGTAGATGTAGCTACCATGTCGCCACCTTAAACAAGTACTTGCTAACCGGGTAGCGCGATCGCCCCCTGCCCCAGGGCACCCCACCGCGTCTTGAAAAAAGACCGTTGGGAAACCGTCGGGTTCCTAGAGAGGCTGGCGATCGCGCCGCCACCTCCATGCTAAAAATCTGGGGATCAGCCCACAACCTAGTCTGAATTTTCGTATCTCGAATGCAATAGATATACACAACCCCAGGGGGTGTGCCCGGCGGGCACACCCCCTGGACCACTGTTACAATTGTTTACAAACTCTCCTGCAGGTTAACCATGGACAGTCGCGAGCTCGCCCAGTTTATTGAAGCCAGAGACGGTATTTCTAAGCCCTGGCTACTGGTGCTGCTGCGCCTGTCGAAACTGCAAGAGCGCAAAGATACCACTCCCCCCGAGCAGTACATGGCAGAGCTCAGCGGTCTGCATCAGGAGCTCATGGGTCTGGGCGAATGGTGGGTCGGCAACGAAGATGAACTGCTGCATCCCTAGGTCGGTCTGTTTCGCCCAACTCTCGGCAAGACGGCCCGGCGGAAGGTCCCCTACGCCTTAGACTGTTAAGAAGCGTTACTCATGATGTCGTGACCAATATTCTTTCTCGTCCCCGCCAGCGTCAGGTTGAGGCACTGCCCCTGCGCACCCTCTGGGGTGACATGCTCACGGTATTCTGGGGCGATTGGCTCGACCTGCGGGTGCGCATCCCCCAGGTGGCGGCGTCGGGGCTGGTATCGCCGCTGATTTACATACTGGCGTTTGGGCTGGGGTTGGGTAGCGCCATTGACCAGGTGACCACGCCCCCGGCAGGCGACAACTACCTGGAGTTTATTCTGCCGGGCATGGTGGCGCTGTCGTCCATGGTGATTAGCTTTGGCGGCACCACGTTTTCGATCTGCGGCGATCGCCTCTTCACCAAGACCTTTGAGGAAATGCTGCTGTACCCGGTGCATCCCCTGGCGCTACACCTGGGCAAAATGCTGGCGGGTATCGTGCGCGGGCTGATGACGGCGGGCTCGGTGATCCTGGTGGCGATTCTCTTTACCGGGCGGTTTTGGAGCTTTATTAACCCCCTGTTTTTGCTGCTGGTGGTGCTCAACTGCGCCGTATTTGCGGGCCTGGGGGTGATCGTCGGGTTGAACGTGAAATCCCTAGAGAGTGTGGGCCTGTTCAACAACTTTTTGATTGTGCCAATGTCGTTTTTGGGCGGCACCTTCTTTGACCCCAGCACCCTGCCCGTGGCCCTCAAGGCTAGGGTGATCACTTAGAGCCTATTAGGCTGGTCTTTACTCATGCAACCTCCGTGTCGCTTGCCTAGGGTCTAAACTAGTCGATGAGGGGTCGATATGCCGAGCAGGTCTCATTGTCCCATCGGTCCTCAGCACAGTC
>JBGSNT010000060.1:0-15847 GCA_041739575.1 Nodosilinea sp.
GTGCCCGCCCTGCGCTGGGCTGACCTCAGCGATGGGGCGCGGGGGGTGAGCATTCTCACCGACTACAAGCACGGCTTCGACGCGACCCCAAACCAGCTGCGGCTGACACTGCTGAAGGCACCGCTGTGGCCCGATCCGGGCTGCGATCGCGGCCTCCAGACCTTCAGCTATGCCATCTATCCCCACGGCCAGGGCTGGCAGCGGGCTAAGACCGTCCAGGTCGCCCGCAACTTCAATCTGCCGATTCTGCCCTGGATAGGCGAGATGGTAGGGGATGCGCCGCCGCCGGGGGCAGCCCCCGCCGCCGCCAGTTTTATCGATCTGGGCGATACCACCCTGGTGCTGTCGGCCCTGAAGCGGTCTGAGGACAGCGACCATCGCTATATTCTGCGTGGCTACGAAAGCACTGGGGCCAGCGGTTCCTTTGCCCTGGGGGGTAGCCTACCCGTCGCGGTCGTCGGTCAGACCGATGGGCTAGAGCAACTTCAGGCCGTTGAGGGCGATATCCCCGAGGTCGTCACGCTACGCCCCTGGCAGGTGATTAGCCTGGCGATCGAGCCAGCCCCCGATGAAGTCTGATCCCAATCGTCCATGGGGTTAGTGCGTCACCCCCATGGATCAAGGTTCATCGTAGGGGCATCCGCGCAGCGATGCACCGTTTGCAAAGCTTATTTTTAGAACGTCAGTTCGAGAGAACACCTTCCCCTCCAGGGAGGGGTGCCCGGAGGGCGGGGTGGGTTAAAACGGTGACATCAAACCGACTGTCCTCTGCGGATCAACGGCTCAATGGCTGAGGCAAACCCACCCCTAGCCCCTCCCAGGAGGGGTAGGCCAGCTTGTTCTGAAAGGGTCAAAGCTGATGCCGAACTCAGGTTTTTAGCGGCCAAGGCCCGATCGCTGCGAGCTTAAACGCCCGCTGACGCCAGCAGTGGCAGCATGGCGTCCCAAGAGAGTCCCTGATGTAGGTACTGCGGATTTTCAGGGCTGTAGGGGCCAATCAACACGTCAATCGACTGAATCTCAGCGAATTCAGGGATCACCGGTACCTCTGGATCGGTAGCGGTAGGGTGCATCAGCGAACTTGAAAAACCTCGAAAGATCAGCACCTCGTCGGTCTCGCCCCGCACCATAGTATGCACCACCAGAATCTCCTGGGGGCGTTGCAGACTGTACTGTTCTAATCGCAAACCAGGCGTCATACGAGTGAACTGCGGCATGGGTTGGGTAGACTATGGCCCCTAGCAAGGAAGCACGGGGGCGGGAGGGCTAAGGAGGTAGCTCAACTGCCGCCCGACGGACTAGGCCAATTAATTGAGGGCCTGCCGACCCTGCTTGCCCAGGCGAACAAACACAAACCAGGCCAAAGAGGCCATGTAGATAGCCAGGCCCACAATGCCAAAGAAGCCCAGGAACCCCGAGGTGTAGCCACTGTGAAAGTATTCTTTGTACAGCAGCGGCGGCTCTAGCCAAACTCGGCAGTCAGCGGCCCCAAAGCGGGCCTGGGAAAACGCACAGGGCAAAAAGCCCAGCAAGATTGCCCCGCCAATGATGTTGTAGAGGGTGATGGCCCAGCGCCAGGCGCTAAAGATCAGCTTGAGGGGGGAGTCGGGCTGCTCGCGAATTTCTTCATTCAGGTCGACCCAAAACCAGAGAGAGATGGGGATCAGCACCCGCGCCATGAGCCCGGCCAAAAGACTAATGTTAAATCCGCCAATCATCAGGTAGACGGTTATCATCAGCAGGCTGGCCACTTTCCAGTAGATGGTCAGCAGCCGCTGAATAGACTCATTTTTTTGCACAAAGGCCCAAATCAGCAACACCAGCGGCAAAAAGACTGTAAACAGTACGGCCAGGCGATAATCGGTCCAGACTAAGGCGCGCAGCAGCGAAGGTTCAAACATAGGGGGGCAGTAGCAATACAGGCAGCCAGGCTCTACCAAGTCCACCCCAGGGGCTGGAGCTTAAAACGTCACCTCTGGACTTGATTTGGAAATTAGAACCGCCTATAGCGTAGCATTTGGCCCGCCTCTCGATAGCAACGAACCGCCCTGTACTCAGTTTCTGCCAACCCCTGGGCATTGCCTGGAGGCAGGGTCGGCGTTGTTAATGGCTGAAAACCTGTGTTAAATTCTCTAGCAACTCAATAGTTACGCTGCCTAATTCAGCGCCTGTTTAGGGCTGCCTGAAACGGAGGAACCAACTTTTGGGGCTTATCTCGGGGCGAATCGCATCGCCAGAGAAGGGGATCTCTCACCCCTCGCCCGTCAGCTAACTCCGTCGGCCTTGGGAGAGAACGTACTGGAAGCTTTTTCTAGCGCTATCCGTAGTTCTCCTACGACAGTTACCCCTCTCGGTGGATGTCCTCCATCCAGGGGTTTTCGTTTAGCACTACAAATTAAGGAGACAGGCTATGGAAACCTGGTCTGGGATCACTGCATCGGTGGTCTTTTTTGGGGTTCTGGCGATTATTGCGACCGAGCGCCTGCACCTCACCATTACCGCCTTTTTGGGCGCCATGCTGCTGATTTTTCTGCATGTGCTGACCCTCGATCAAGCGATCGCCTACATCAGCCACAGCTATGCCACCCTGGCCCTGTTCTTTGGGGTGATGGTGATGGTGCGGGCCTTTGAACCCACCAAAATTTTTGATTACCTGGCTACCCAAATGGTGATTCTGGCCCGAGGCGAAGGCAAGCGCCTACTGCTGGGCATTGTGGCCATTACCACCCCTATCTGCGCCATGCTGCCCAACGCCACCACGGTCATGCTGCTGGCGCCGCTGATTCCGCCCATGGCGGCGGAACTCAACGTCAACTTTGTGCCGCTGCTGATTTTGATGGTGTTTGTGGCCAACAGCGCGGGTCTGCTGACCATTGTGGGCGACCCGGCCACCTTTATTGTCGGCAGCTCAATTAACATGAGCTTTTTGGACTACCTGCTGCAGCTGAGCTTGGGGGGCGTAGTGGCGATCGCCACCATCGTGGTCCTGCTGCCGATTCTCTTTCCCAATATCTGGCATAAAAAGCTCGCTAACCTCAACCACCTGCCCCATCCCAAGGTTAACCACCCCCGCATGCTGGCCCTGGGCGGGGTGATTGTGGCCCTGGTGTTGGGACTGTTTGTGGTGGGCGATAGTTTGCCGGTGCCGATTTCCCCTGCCGCGATCGCCCTGTTGGGGGCGGCCCTCTGTTTACTGCTCACCCACCACAGCGGCATCGACACGGTGCAAAATATTTTGCGCGATGTGGACTGGAGCACCCTGGTGTTCTTTATGAGCGTATTTGTGCTGATTGGCGGCCTGCAGGAAACTGGCGTGATCAGCGCTGCCTCGGGCCTGCTCGGGGTGGTGATCGGCCAAAATATTGTGCTGGGTTCCCTGCTGCTGCTGTTTGTCACCGGCATTCTCTCCAGCCTGATTCCCAATATTCCCCTGGTGGTGGCCATGGTGCCCCTGCTGAAGCAGTACCTGGTCAACGTAAACCTAGCCGGGCCAGAACTGCTGTCACCCGATTTTGCCGGACAGATTCCACCGGAAATTTTGCCCCTGTTTGTGGCCATGATGTTTGGGGCCACCCTGGGGGGCAACGGCACCCTGATGGGTGCTTCGTCGAACATTGTGGCGGCGGGCATCGCCGAGCAGCACGGCAAACCCATCTCGTTTCGGCTGTTTTTGAACTACGGGCTGCCGATCATGGCCCTGCAGCTGGTTACCATCAGCGCCTACGTGGCCATTCGGTTTTTCCTGTGAGCAAAGCGATTAGAGCACCGCGATGCACTCAATTTCGACATCCACATCCTTGGGCAACCGCGACACCTCTACGCAGGCCCGCGCCGGGGCCTGCTCGCCGCCGAAGTACTTGGCGTAGACCTCGTTCACGGTGCCAAAGTCATTCATGTCTTTGAGGAAGACTGAGGTTTTGACCACATGGTCGAGGCTGGCCCCGGCTGCGGTCAGAATGGCCTTCAGGTTGGCGATCACCTGTTCAGTTTGGGCCACCACATCCCCCTGGCCGACCAGGGCCCCGGTATTAGGGTCGAGGGCAATTTGGCCCGAGACAAAGAGCATTTGCCCGGTGACGGCCACCGCCTGGTTGTAGGGGCCAACCGGGGCGGGGGCGGTAGGGGTGTTGATGATGGTGCGTTGCATGGGGGTAGAAGGTGATGGGGTGGAGGGGTGATGGGGTAGATGAACTTTGCTTTGTTACAGGCTCATCTACTAATCAGTCTTCAGTAGTCTTCAGTCGCTGCCAAACCGAGGCCGTTGCCCGTAAAAGCGGTACTGCCAATAATCGCGCAAAATGCGATCGTGATCAAAGCAAAGATTTTGCGGGACTTCCCAGGGGTTGATGATGGCGGCGGTTTTGGCGTCGTCGCCGGCGACGGGGTCGGCGGTGGCGGTGGCAAGAAAAACAATGCTGAGGGTGTGTTTGCGGGGGTCGCGGTCGGGGTCGGAGTAGACGGCGAGCTGTTCGACCAGGGAAATAGTGAGGCCGGTTTCTTCGTTGGCCTCGCGGCGGGCGGCGGTTTCAACGCTTTCGCCGTAGTCGACAAAGCCACCGGGGAGGGCCCAGCCCAACGGCTCATGGTGGCGCTCAATCAGCACAATGGGCCGGTGGGGATAGTGCAGCAGTTCAATAATGATGTCGACGGTGGGGGCGGGGTTGCGGTAGGAGGTCATGGTTAGGGACGACTTTACAGGAGTTTACTGAAATCAAAATCCTCCTCTCGGTTGCCGACGGAGCCAGTAGGCCGTGTTAAAGTCGACTGGAATTGTGCCGAGCGAGCTATGCCTTTTCCCAGAGCCAGCGGTATTCTGCTGCATCCTACATCGTTGCCGGGTCGGTTTGGTATTGGGGCCCTGGGGCCTGAAGCCTATTCCTTTGTAGATTTTTTGGCCGTCACTAAACAGCAGCTCTGGCAGGTGCTGCCCCTGGGGCCGACGGGTCACGGCAATTCTCCCTACCTATCCTACTCGTCGATGGCGGGTAACCCGCTGCTGATTAGCCTTGAGGTGCTGTGCGATCGCTCCCTGCTCTACCCCGACGAACTCCACGATCTGGAAAACCTGTCCCCCCATCAGGTGGCTTTTGACGAGGTGATTCCGATTAAGATGCGGCTGCTGGAGCGAGCGGCCAGTCGATTCAACGATGTTGCTTCGGAGGAAGACCGGGCGGCCCTGGCTCAGTTCAGCGCCGACAGCCACTTTTGGGTAGACGAGTTTGCTTTCTTTATGGCCCTGAAGAATGCCCACGGTGGGGCCGGCTGGACCGATTGGCCCGAACCGCTGGCCCGACGAGACCCCGAGGCCATGGCCGAGTGGCGCGAGAAACTGGCCAGCGACATTTTTTGCCATAAGTTCTTGCAGTTTGAGTTTCATCGCCAGTGGCAGGCCCTGCGGGACTATGCCCGCGATCGCCAGATTCAAATTATCGGCGACATTCCCATCTACGTCGCCCACGACAGCGTTGACGTCTGGGCCTTTCCCCACAACTTTATGCTCGACCCAGAAACCCTGGCTCCGGCCCTGATGGCCGGGGTACCGCCCGACTACTTTAGTGAGACCGGGCAGCTCTGGGGGAACCCCACCTACAACTGGAGCGAGCTGCAAGCCCGGGACTTCCACTGGTGGATTCAGCGCATCACCGCGCTGCTGGGCTACGTAGATATCATTCGGGTCGATCACTTTCGGGGCCTACAGGCCTACTGGGGCGTTCCGGCGGGGGAAACCACCGCTATGCACGGCGAATGGATTGAGGCCCCCGGTGCCGCGCTGTTTGAAACGGTGCGAGAGAAGCTCGGCACCCTGCCGATCATGGCCGAAGACCTGGGCGTGATTACCCCCGCAGTGGAAGCCCTGCGGGACGAGTTTGAATTTCCGGGCATGAAGATCCTGCATTTTGCCTTTGGGGGCGGCAGCGACAACCCCTATCTGCCCTTCAACTACGTGGCCAACAGCGTGGTCTATACTGGCACCCACGACAACGACACCACCGTCGGCTGGTTTGAAAAAATGCCCGACTATGAGCGCGATCGCCTGATGCAATACGTGGGCTGCCTCGATTCCGAGGGCATTCAGTGGACGCTGATTCGCCTGGCGCTGTTGTCGGTGGCTAACCAGGCGATCATCCCCCTGCAGGATGTACTGGGCTACGGCAGCGACTGTCGCATGAATACCCCTGGCCTGTCGGAGGGTAACTGGGGTTGGCGTTATGAGGGCGAAGCACTCACCGATGAGGTGAAGAATCGGCTGCGATCGCTCACTGAACTGGCCAACCGTGCCCCCGCTCCCATGGACTATGTCTCCTAATCTGAGGCTCCACCGAGTCTAATGCCCTCCTTCTGCAGGGCCTATGGATGGGGCGCTAGCTGCCCAGGTAGCCCTCAAACCACCGCCCTATGGACGAGGCTATTTGCGCGAACGAAGCGAACGATGGCGGCGTAGTCGTCGTCGCCGCCACTGGAACTCTCGATGGAGGTAGGTCAGCAAGCCTCCCATAACAGGAACTAGGGGCATGAGCGCCAGCCATAGCGCCGAGGGTGGGGAGGCCGATTGAGCCGCCACCAGTGGGGTAAAGGTTGCCCTGGCGTTGCCCTGGGCTGGACTGCTTAGGGTTGAGACCGGAGTCCCCTGGGCCGTTGCTGGCGTTGGCCACCCCCCTGTCTCTGGGATGTCATTTCTGTTCGGCCCCTGGGCTAGGGCTGGGGCTGGGAGGAGCTTGACCCGAGGGCCACAGTCGCTGGGCTGAACCGCCGCCGTCGCCCTGGGGAGTGGTTTTGGTGTCCAGGGTTGGGCAGAAACAGGTAGGGCAGTGTGCCACAGCACGACCCCCATTCCCATTAGCCGCCATGGGCGTAGCCCTTTTCGCCGGGCCAATGGCATTTTGCGTGGGGATAACATCGGCATCACGCTCCAGAAAACGCCCATAGCCACAGGGGCAGCGTCACCAGCAGCAGGGCCGAACTTAGCCCTACGCAGGTAACCGACAGATCGCGATCTAAATCGTAGGCCTCAGCTAGCACCAGATTTGAAAAGGCGCAGGGCATGCCGGCTTGAAGGGTCATTACCAAGCGCGGCGCGCCATCAATGCCAACAGCGGTTAATCCCAGACCTACGGCCAGGGGTAGCACAATCATTTTAATGGCCACCGCCACCGTAGCTCGATGCAGGTGCCGCCAGGAATTGAGCTGTTGAATGCGTAACCCCATCAAAATCAAAGAAAGTACCACAATAACCCAGGCGACCCGGTATAGGCCCAGATCTAGCCAAGATGGTAGCCGCAGGGCCTTGAGCGCTAACCCCAGAGCAAAGGCCAGAATAATCGGGTTTTGCACCACAGCCCGTAGTCTACTTAACCATTGTCGCTGCCGAGGCTGGGGTTTTCCTCCTAGTTCCGCAGCCAAGATAGCCCCCAGCCCGTAGGACCCCAGCAGCGTACCCAACGCATCGTAGAACAGGGCCCAGCCAAATACCCCCACCCCAAGCTGGGGCAAAAGCAGCACCACTGGGTAGCCGATGTAGCCGGTGTTGCCCAACATAGAGGCAAGGGAAAAACTGCCCTGGGTGGGGCGGGGCCACTGGGCGTTGTCAGTATAAATCCACAGCCGGCTGCACAGGAGTCCTAGCAATATGGCGACCCAGGCCACCACCGGGGCCAGGTACAGGTTACCGGAAAGATCGGCCCGCCGCATAAACCCCACAATGCTGATGGGAATGCCGATCCAAAATAAAAACTTGCCCAGGCCTAGGGGCACCCGGTGGTAGAGCCCCTGGGGCTCCCCCCGATGGGGGGCAAAGCGAGATAACAGCAGGCCCAGGATCACGCCCGCAAAAATCCCGGCCCCGATGGGCCCGTACAGGCGCATTAACAATCCTAGTGGTGGCACCCGGTGTCTCCTATTGCCTACAGTCTATGCCCTGTTCGCCTGATTGCCCCGTTATCAATCTATCGCTATCGCCAGAAGGGTTAGGACATTCCATCAGAGTCTTCTGAACGATGGCTATAGGCCAGTTCGTTGCCGCAGTTTTCGCGATTGACGGCGGCCTATGTCCTCAACGAACTGGCCAGCGCTATAACGTCGCAGGTGCTAAAAAAGGGGGTTCCTGCTGGTATCAGGAACCCCCCTTCGCTACCTCTCTAGCTTAATCGGGCTTTTTCTCCGGCATCATGCACTTGTCGGAGTCGCAGCCGGCGGGACCAGCCTCAATCACCTCACCGGCGTCGTAGCGCGACAGGGCGGCGTGGAAATTGTCGGTGCCGCGACGGGCTTCCACCTGCTGCTTTTGGGCTTCAAAGGTGGCCTTGTCGATGGGCTCGAAGGGCAGGCGGGGGAAGGTCTGCAGATCGTCGAACCGGGCCAATAGGGCGGCAGAGATATAGCCTTCGTCGTTTTGGATGACCTGGTAGATGCGCTCGGCCAGAGACTCTAGCTCAGGTTCGCGAAACTCGATGGTAGCCGAGGTGTTGTGGGTGGTGTAGTGCCTCTGCACCTGCATGTAAAAGTCGAACTGGGCCGCCGCCGAGAATTTCTCGATCGCGATCTCATCGGCCCCTGGCACATTGGCCCAGGGCACTTCCACCGGAATTTCCACTAGCCACTCGGTGCAGCGTGGGTCAAAGGGGTCGTTGAGCAGATTGCCGTTGTCGTCCTTGTCCGACTGGGAGGGCACGACGGTGTAGCCGTAGTCGATGCAGGCCATGGCCACGGGGTCGTTTTTGCGGAAGGTGATGCGGCGAATGAATCGCTGGGCCTTGGGGGGATGCCAGCCGGGGCTGGCACCCGTGAGCAACGACTTGGTGCCAGCCGGCTGCACGGTGGTGCAGCGGTTGGGGCGCTTGAGGCCGTGGCGATCGCAGTATTCCCCCACCACCCTGTGGACAATGTCCTTCCAGCGGGTCAGGAATTCCTTCTCCTTGGCTTTGAAATCCAGCCCCTGCATGGTGTCGGGGCGACCCGCTTCCCACCAGCGCAGCCACTCCACTCCAAAGGCGTTGACGAAGAAGTCAAACAGCCCGGTAAAGGAGACGCCGACGATGGGGTCTTCTAGGCGAGACTTTTGGTAGCGAGGCTCGTTGAACTGGTGGTTGAGCAGCACAGCGACTGACAGCGCCGCCGCAGTAAAGGCATCTTCCTGATCCTTGAGGTTCTCAGGATCGAGCTGGTTCAGGTGCACCTCCGCCAGATTGCAGTGGAAGTTGGAACCTAGAATTTCTCCGCAGGGATTCAGGCCATAGCGATCATCGCCGCCCGCCCGCCGTTTGGCCTCCCCGGCCCACTGGATGGCCCCTTCGCCGGAGTAAAACTGCTTGCGCACAGAATCCACGCAGTCTTGTAGACTGGGCTTCTCGTGAAAGACGCGGGTGTGGTTGGCCATGCGCAGCACGTCGCGCTCGGGGTCAATGCGCCAGTTGCCTGCGGCATCCTGCTGCCAGAGGTTATCTTTGGCGTTGGCAGCCAGGGTGTCTTGGCTATCGAACTGCCTCATCCCTGCGGACCGGCGAATGTTGCCGGCTACGACGCAGGCGGCGGCTTCGTCGATCAGCAGGCAGCACTCGACGGAGTTGAGCTGGCGGCCCAGAGCTTTGTTGAGAATGGTGGCGCAGCGATCGTAGAGGAGTGATAGGCGCACGGGGTTGGCAACGCCGCCAAAGCCCTTGAGCTTTTCGCCAGCGGGGCGCACGTCGCGCAGGTCGATGATAACGGCGACATTCCCCGTGAAGCGATCGTCGGTGGATAGCTCCAGCAGCGTTTCGTAGGACTTTACCCAGCCCTGGCGGCTGTCGCCCACGCGAATGGTGACCTGGTTGCCATCGGTGGTGACGTCAGTAACTTCGCGCCGCTCAGCGACGGGGGTGGTGCCAATGTCGCCGACCATGGTGACGGTCAGATGGTTGCGAATGGCGGGAATTTGGTCGATGTACTTGGGCTCCAGAATCGCCCCGGTGCCGCAGCCCATCATGGCCAAGTCCATCATCAACCCAAAGGCATGCCAGTCAACCACGTTGGTACTGGTGCAGTTGTAGGCCCCGGAGAAATTCTCGGGCTGTTTGCTCCAGGCGGTGCCCCCCACCCACAGCCAGCGGCCCGAGGGCAGAGCCTTGACCTGGCGCTGCATGCGGTTGAGCAGGGCGGTTTCGTCGGGGGTGAGGTGGCCCAGTTCCACGAGGCCGGCCAGGGTGCGATCGCACACCTGATCCCAGGTTTCCCGCTGCCCCTCTACCACCTCGCCCCGGCGGCTGTAGGTGCGGTAAAACACAGGAAACGCCGCTGGAGCTGCCTCAGGGAATGGCCCCTGCTGCCGGGTACGGGGAAGTTCTTGAACCATGGGATCAGCCTTTTGCTACCAAGAGAGGACGTAGATCGGCGCCTTGCCCAAACCCAGGGAAACCCATATGAACCGACAGATTCTCGCCTGAGCGTGGCAGAACGCCCCAATGGTCGATCATCATAGCGGATTATTTTCAGATCTAGCGTCCTAAAAACAACTTTGCCCCAGATCTAGCGCTACATCTGGAAGCACTAGGGGCCACTAATCGGTAGGGGGCAATGCTGTCTTACCCACCTCCCCCTAGATACAAACGGAAGGTCGGAGAACCTGAGTTCCCCGACCTTCCCTTCGTTTGGCGTTCTGCCGACGGTATTGTCCCTACATCTAGCTGACAGACACCGCCACAGATTCAGGAGTCGCCGTCGCCTGCTCGGCTTGCTGCTTGGCGGCGATGTAGGCGGCAAGCTGTTCTTCAATGTTCTGCCGCACCAGCTGGCGGAAGTCAATAAAGTGTTCGGCCTGGGCACATACCGACACATAGTTGGCCGCTACCGCCGGGTAGCGCCAGAGAATAATGGCCAGGTTGATCCAAAACCGCAGGCGGGTCTTGCGCACAATGCCCTGCCGCCACAGGATGATGAAAAAAGCGCGAATGGTCACCCAGTTGATGTCTGGGGTACCGGCAGAGGCGGTGCGATTTTTGTAGTTATTCTTCTGGGCTTCGCCCAGCATCAAGAAGTGACGGAAGGTGCGGTTGAGCACGATCAGGGGGTCATAGAGACTCCAAAACGCCTGGACAAATTCTTCGGTGATGTCTTCAATGGGCCGGGTGGGCACAAAGTTCATCAGGGTGGTTTGGTTAATGTCGGCGCTCTTGCCCAGCAGACGGCCCTCTTTCTCTAGCCGGTGCCACAGGGCGGTGTCTGGCAGTGCCTGGAGCATGCTCACCACGGCGGTGGGGATGGCGGTTTGCTCGACAAATTGATAGATGCGCTGCCCGGCCCCAGACTTTTCGCCGTCAAAGCCGACGATGAATCCAGCCATCACCCGTAGCCCAGCCCGGGCGATCGACATCACCGACTCCGAGAGGGGGTCGCGCATGTTCTGAAACTTTTTGGTCATGTTCAGGCTGTCGTCGTCCGGAGTTTCAATGCCCAGGAAGACGGTGCCGAAGTTGCAGTCGACCATCATCTGCATCAGTTCAGGATCTTGAGCCAGATCCACAGATGCCTCAGTGGCAAAGGAGAAGGGATAGTTGTGCTCCTCCATCCAGGGTTTCATGGCCTTGAGTAGCAGCTTCACGTTGCGCTTGTTGCCGATGAAGTTGTCGTCCACCATGAAGATGCTGCGTCGCCAGCCCAGGTCGTAGAGGCACTGAAGCTCGGCCAGCAGCTGTTCAGGATCCTTGGTGCGGGGTTTGCGCCCGTAAAGCACAATGATGTCGCAAAACTCACACTGGAAGGGGCAACCCCGCGAAAACTGAATGGACATTTCCGCGTAGGCGTCCATTTCCAGCAGGTCGTAGCGGGGGACGGGGGTGGTGGAGACGTCGGGCTTTTCGCCCCCAGAGCGGAAGGTGCCGCTGCGATCGCCCCGTTCCACTGCCTCCACAAACATGGGCAGGGTAATTTCCCCTTCATCCAGTACCAAAAAGTCGGCTCCGGCGGCTTCGGCCTCGTGGGGCAAGCTGGTGGGGTAGGGGCCGCCCACCGCCACTAGCTTGCCGTAGCGCTTGGCGGTTTGCACGGCGTCTAAAAAGTCTTCTCGGTGCACGATCATGGCTGATACCACCACAATGTCGGCCCAGCGCCACTCGTCGTCGTGCACCTTCCGCACGTTGCGGTCTACCAGCTTGTAGTTCCAGCTTTGGGGCAAAATGGCCGCCACAGTTACCAGCCCTAGGGGCGGAAGCTGTGCCTTTAGACCAACCAGCTCAAGGGTTTTGTCAAAGGACCAAAAGCTTTTAGGAAAGCGTGGATAGACCAAAAGAATGTTCATAGAGACCATATGGGTATCTTTGCCATGCTACGGGAGTTAGATGAAATAATCAAATATAAAACTTCAAAATCTGATACTTTGAATCGCCAAATAGATTAAAAGATCTGTTGAATCAAGCTGCAAAATATCAATCCTGCTGATTTTGAAGGGGGATCGCTGGCGATCTCTAGGGTCGAAGCGGGCCGAGTTTCTTAATCCTAGGGCTGTTTTATTTTGCCTGTGAGCAACTCAAGGTGCCAGTCTTCTTGAAGACGTAGGTTTGGTGACTTTAGTTTGCTGGTTGGCAACGGCAGGGCTAGGGCGGGTTGGTTTGCGGCTGCTAGCTACAGTTATCACAGTGTCCACACCGGCCCAGGTGCTGAGCCTCGGTGCGAAAGCCAAAGGCCACTAGCAAGGCCTGCCAACGGCACTGGCGGCTGTGCAAAAAATGATGCATCTGCTGGCCAGCGTTTGCCTGCGATCGCAGGGGACTGCCAGAATTCGCTGTGAGTCGATAGGCAAAGGGACTCACCCACTCCAATCGCCCCACGCTGTGCAACCAGGAGAGCGAAATGGCGCCGTGGTCAAACCGCTGGCTGATATCGCGCACGTCTCCCTCGGGGGGAATCTGGCTCACCAGGCGTTGGGCCTTTTGCTGCAGCGCCTGGGTTTGCGCCTCAAAGAATTTGGCCCGCTGGCGATCGCCCGGTTCTAGCCAGCCCGTTGGCTCACTCACCAGGGTCAAGGCCTCGGCGGTGTTGCCGTCGCGCCCGGCCCGGCCCACCTCCTGCACGTACTCGGTAATGGTACAGGGGGCCTGGTAGTGCACTACCCAACGAGTATTGGGTTTATTGACGCCCATGCCAATGTACACTATAAAGTACAAAAAAATAGCCCCCAGTTTAATCATGCGAATCCCAGGCTACACAAGGGTTAGCAGCAATTCACCCGAACAACTGAAGGCCCTTGAGCAGCACAAAGCGAGGCTAATAGCAGCGGGCTGTACAGAGATTTACTGGGATGTGGCCTCTCGCTCCAGGGACGACCGAGAGGGGCTTAATACAGTTCTGAAGCTTATCGAAAAGCAGGAGTGCGACCAGGCCGTATTCATTCGGGTGGACCGGATGACCGATAGCCCCACCGTCCTTGAGAAGGCCATCACCACCTGCCTGAAGGCCAATATCCCCATCAAAGGGTTAGACGACAGCATCGACTTCACCACCGTTGGAGGGCGGCTCCATGCGCGGTTGCTCTGTAACTTGGCGCGGGCTGAGGTCGAGAGGTTAGCGGAACGGGTCAAGCATGGCCATGAGCACCACCGCAAGATGAATGCCGCCTACTTTGCCCCCTTTGGCTATAAGAAGGTGGAGCAGCGCCTGGAGCTGAACCACGAGCCCTTTGTTTGTCTATTAATTAACAGGGAGGAACTAAGTCAGGCGGCGATTGGTTATGAGCTAGTCGAAACCTACCTCAAGAACCGCTCTATTCGAGCCACGCTGAGATTCTTCAACGACAAGTATGGGCTTTCTACTTTCTCAGGGAAAAGCCGCAAGTACCGGCGACAGCCTGGCTGTCTAGGCTTCAGCATCTCTGGGCTAACTGCCTGGCTCAATAACCCGATACTGCGGGGCCACACCGCCTATGGTCGGGCCTATAAGCAGCGCAACAGCCACAAGCATCTCTGGGACATCCGCTACGACACTCACCCAGAGCATCGCCTGATGAACGAGGATGAGTACCAGGCTGTTGACTCTACCCTTGACTGGAACGCTAAGCATAGGAGTTGGCAACCTCCGAGTTCTTACCGGATCCATCCTCTCTCTGGTCTAGTGCGCTGTGCCGAGTGCCGAGGCTACTGCAAGACTGTTGGGTTCAAGCTCAGGACTGACCCAAGCGTCAAAAAGCACAACTACCAGTGCAGCAACTACCACACCAAAAGCTGTTCTCAAAAGAAGTCATTGCGGGATGAGGTCATTGAGCAATCAGTGATTCATGCCCTGGCGAAACGGGCAGAGACATTGACGGCGATCGCTGAGCTTCCTCCAGACAATATGGATCCGCCAGAGCTACAGGAGTTAAAGGCAGAGCTATCGTTCTACGAGAAGGCCCCCGGCAGTCGAGCGGCTGGGATTGTGGCTGAACTCCGACATCAAATTGAGGACTACTACAGCAGGCAACAGCAGGGGCAGCAACAGGTGTCTACCCAGCGAGACCTCCTCATTCAAACCTTTGGCGATCGCACGTACTGGAAAACCTTGCTCCCCGAAGAACGGCGGGATTTATACCGGGCGCTGGTGGACCAGGTGATGATTCGAGCGGGTCAGGTTGAATCGGTTCTGTTAAAGGTGTAGCTATGAGAGTCATCGGCTATACCCGCGTCAGCAGCAACTCTAAAGACCAGCTTCATGCCCTAGAGCAGCATAAAGCCAGACTGAGGGCAGTTGGATGTAGCGAGATTTATTGGGATGTGGCCTCGCGTTCCAAAGATGACCGGGAGGGGCTGAAAACGGTTCTAGGGATAATCGAGCAAAAGGCATGCGATCGCGCGGTGTTCATCAGGTTGGATCGAATGACCGATAGCCCAGCAGTTCTAGAGAGAGCGATTCAAACTTGCCTTGATTCTGGCGTTCCGATTGTGGGCCTCGATGACCATATTGATTTTGAGACAGTGGGGGGCAGGCTGGAGGCCCGGATCCTCTGTAACCTGGCCAAGGCTGAAGTGGAGCGCCTTTCTGACCGGGTGAAGCATGGCTACGAGCACATGCGGAATAACAATCTGGCTCTACATCCTCCCTTTGGTTACCGTCGAGTGGCTGGCAAAATGGAGCTGAATCGGGCTCCCTATGTTTGCCTACTAGAGAGTCGCCAGGAACTGAGTCAGGCTGAGGTAGCTCGCGACCTAGTAGAACTATTCCTCAACCATCAGTCGCTAAAGGCAACGCTGCGTCATTTCAACCAAAAGTATGGTCTGCGGCACTTCGTTACCCCAGGTCGAGCTAACCGCAAAGCACGTAAGAGCCTTGGATTTACGTTGGTAGGGCTGGGCAATTGGCTTAGTAATCCAATCCTGCGGGGCCATACCGCCTATGGCCGTTCTCACAAAGAGCGGCTGCGTCATAAGGACACCTGGGACATTAGACTCAATACACACCCGGCCTATGTGGTGATGACTGAAGATGAGTATCAAATCATAGAGAAGCTGCTGTGCTCCAATGCCAAACACAGGGGCCACAAACCACGCCAACAGCCTGGGATAAATCCACTCTCAAAGATGGTCTACTGCGGGGAATGCCGTAGCTACTGCCCCTCTATCCGCTACCGCATCCGGCCAGACGATGTGATGCACAACTACTACAAATGTTCTGCCTATGGGGTGGGGGCCTGCTCTCAAAAATCCACAGTCAAAGGCTATGCCATAGAAGCCGCGATCATTGAGGCTTTGGTTAAACGGGCTGCGGCTGTGAGTGCGATCGCTGAGATGCCAGAGCAACAGGTAGAGTCACCAGCGCTACAGGCACTCAAGGCTGAGCTGGCCTATTACCAGGATGCTCCAGGGGGTAGGGCGGATGCGATCGTGGCTGACTTGAGACAGCAGATTGAAGC
>JBGSNT010000165.1:0-31565 GCA_041739575.1 Nodosilinea sp.
CTCGATTGGCGGTACATCAGTCTCTGCGTCCAAGGATTTCAGCGGCAGTGCACAATTTTCCTTGCACTTTAGCAGCTCTCAATCACGCTGAATCACCCTATCCGTTTGGCTTTGGATACTTTCTCAGCAAGCCCTAATTATGCCCACTCAATCCGTTTCGGCAATCTCCCTAACCGTAGATATGGGATCGTCCGATGTCTTCAGGAGAGACCGCCTACAGGGTCTGAGGGGGCAAGGGCTGAGCGATCGCCGATTTTGTCGCCTGACTTGCCCCTGGGGTGAAAGCGGCTAGGCCTGAAAATCGTCGGGGTTTTCTGCTGGTGCGGGGCAAGCCAGTTCGCCGTTGACCGTGTGGTAGGCCTGCCGCAGGCGTTCCAGGGCCCGCTGTCCACGCTTGCGCAGGGTGGCGTGGGAGATCGGCTCGTCTCCTCGGGCGATGAGTTGGGCCTGGACCTGCTTCCAGGTCAACCCTTCGATCACCTTCCAGCGAATCAGGTCGCGATCGTCTGGGGACAGGCTGCCGAGGGCCGTTAGAACCGAGGTCAGCGCAGTATGGAGGGCCTCTTCATCCACAGCCGGTGGCGGGGCACTGTCGATCGCAGGCGGTTGGGCCATGAGTTCGTCAAAGGCGGCGGCAGAGTAGCGCTGGCGATCGCGCTTGCACTCGCGAATGATGTTGTAGGCGGTGCGCCGCATCCAGGCCTTGGGCTGATGAATAGGCTCTTGGTGCTGCTGCGTATAGCGCACCCCCCGCAGGTAGGCCTCTACAAAAATATCGACTTCGGTGATGTAGGCCGTTAGCCCAAACTGGTTGATGGTGCGTTTAATAAAGGCCAGCAGCGATCGGGCATGGGGGTTATTGGGTTTGAGGAGAAACTGCACATCGTGGCTAAACTGCTGTGTTCCTGGGGGGGATTGAGAATTCATATCTCGAAGTAGATAGCCAGCGGTTAAGTTCTAATGTAGCTGCATCAAGTTTTGGTGAAGTGTGAGATCACCTGATTCGGCCTGTGATTTAGTGTCAGCTTGACCATGACTTTCATCACAGGGTCAGAATCTAGAACTGGGTAGAAAAACCACCTCAATCTCTGCTCAATCGCTGTAATAGCAAGATTGAGTCAGTTTAATCCGGGTTATCCCCTTAGCCCGCCCCCCGACCGGCGCCGGTAAAGGGTCCAGGCGGCAACTCTTTTGTTATGTCTCCGTGACATCACTGCCTAGCCCTGGTCGGTTAGGCTGCTACCCGATTCGCCAGGTAACCCTTGGTGATGGCTAAGATTCGCTCCGAAGCGTGGCCATCACCAAAGGGGTTGACGGCCCGGGCCATGGCCTCGTAAGCCGCCCTATCGGTCAACAGCTCGATGGCATTGCTGCTGATAGCATGGGCGCTAGTGCCAATCAGGCGGGCGGTACCGGCCTCGACGGCTTCTGGTCGTTCGGTGGTATCCCGCAGGACTAGCACCGGTTTGCCCAGGCCGGGGGCCTCCTCCTGTAGGCCCCCTGAGTCGGTCAGCAGCAGGTGACAGCGGCCCATGGCCCCCACCAAACTGCGGTAATCGAGGGGCTCGGTCAAAAACACGCGGGGATGATCCCCCAGCAGTTTAGTGAGGGGGGCCCGCACCACCGGATTGCGGTGCAGGGGCAGCAGCAGCGCCGTATCGGGTTGATCGTTCAGCACGGCGAGGAAGCCAGCGGCGATGTCGCCTAGGGGGGCACCCCAGTTCTCGCGGCGGTGTACGGTGGCCAGCAGCACCCGATATTGTCCCCAGTCGAGCCCGTCGATGGGGCAATCGGGGTTTTGGCCCGCTACGGTCAGCAGGGCGTCAATGACGGTATTGCCGGTGTGGTGAATCTCGCCCACCACGCTGGAGGCCTTGAGGTGGCCAACGGCGGTGACGGTGGGGGCAAAGTGCAGGGTGGTAAGCTGCGAGATCAGCCGTCGGTTAGCTTCTTCGGGGTAGGGGCTGTAGATGTTGTCGGTGCGTAGGCCCGCCTCCACATGGCCAACGGGAATCTTTTGATAAAAGGCGGCCAGGGCGGCGGCGAAGGCGGTGCTGGTATCACCCTGGACGATCACGAAGTCGGGGCGCTGGGCCTGGAAGTAGTTCTCTAGCCCCTGGAGGCTGCGGCAGGTAATGTCGGTGAGGGTTTGCTGAGGCTGCATAATCGCGAGGTCGGCATCGGCCTGAACCTCAAACAACGCCATCACCTGATCGACCATTTCCCGGTGCTGACCGGTCAGCACTACCTGGGTATCAATATCTGGATCCTGCTGAAAAGCCTTAATCACCGGGGCCAATTTAATGGCTTCGGGCCGGGTGCCGAGGATAATGCATACGCGCAGGCAGGAGTTGGACATGGGGCGTTGGGATAGAGGTCACAACCAACCCTTGGGGCGCGGCGGCGCGGCCGCATCCCCAAAAGCGATATCTATGATGGCATGACTGATGACCTGCCCGCTTGCCGCTGCCGCTGCTACTGCCACCGCTTCGAGAAATTAGAGCGAGAGGGGGCATGCCCTCTGCCACAATACAAAGTAGCTTTTGTCACTGCCACCTCTGCCTTAACCCATGGCCCCCACTATTACCCTGCGCGAATCGCACCTGCAAACGCTGGATCTTTCCCCTGCCCAGGTGGTGATTGAGCCCCTGCTGACGGACGGAAAGGTGCTGCAAGGCGAGACCGCCCTCCGTTTTGTCATTGAGATCGACCGCGACCCCACCGACCCTAGGGAGCTGTCGGAACTGCCGGAGGTTCGCCTGTGGTTTATTCGCCTCGATACCGTTTACCCCTGGTTGCCCCTGGTGCTTGACTGGGAGGCGGGGGAACTGGGCCGCTACGCCGCCATGCTGGTGCCCCACCAGTTCAGCCCCACCGAGGGCATTCGCTACAACCCTGAGGCGCTGGAGATTTTTATGATGGGGAAGATCTTTGCGATCGCTCCCTGGCTCCGTAGCCAGGGGGTGACCAACTGCACCCGACTAAAGTTCATGACCCAGATGCTGGGCTACGAGATCGACGACGGGTTGTTTGAGCTGCTGAAATAGGGGAAGGTTTAGCCACAATATTCTCAGCACAGAGCATTTATTCTCACTGTCTCTATGCCTAAAGTCCTTATGAGCAAACTCACCCTAGAAATTCCCAGCGACCTGGCCGAAGCGTTTCGCCTGCCCCCGACGAGCGGCTAGCCCGCATTCAGCGAGAACTTGCTATTCGCCTCTACCAAAAGGGGCTCCTTTCCTTTGGTAAGGCCCGTGAGTGATCTAGCTTGAGTAAATAGGACTTCCACAGTCTCCTAGGCCAAGAGGAGATTGACCGCAGCTATGACGAAGAGGAACTTGACGCTGATGCACTTCAGATTTGAATTGGCGTTTCTTACCCTGCAAGCTACACCAGGTTGTAACCTTAAAGGCCAACCTCAATTCTTTCTTCACCTTATAAATTGGCGAGAGCGTATTGGTATTGACCCAACATCAAATAACGCTGATTCAGAATTGACGAATCGCCCAGAACTGCAAGACGCTGAGAATGCTGCCCATACTCAACACCGACAGCACGCTACCAGCGCTGCCAACGCTCAAAATGCTGCCGGCACTGCCAATGCTCAAAATACTCCCCACGCTGCCGATGCTGAGAATACTGCCGGTGCTGCCAATGCTGAGAATACTGCCCGCGCTGCCCAGGCTTAGCAAGCTAAAGTAGCTCCCTCGGCTCAATATGGCGCGATGCAGTGGGGCAACGGCACGACCATTGGCGGTGGTAGTAGAGGTTTGCTGCCTTTCAACCATGCTTCAATGCCCTATACATCGACTTCCGTGGGGGCCGATCGCTTGGTTTCGTAGTACCGGCAGGCAAAGTAGCCGACGCTATAGATCAAGCTGGCATCGGTGGCAATGCCCAGGGCCGCGCCCAACCCCGGAATCAACTCGGCCACGCTCAGCCCCGACTTGACCACCCCGGCGGTGGTCGACGACAGCAGCCAGACGGCCAGCACTTCGCCGCGTCGGTCGTGGTCCGTGGGGGAGTAGCCGTAGATGGCGGCAATGCGGTAGATCATGTTGGCCTGGAGGGCGGCGATCGCGCCAATATCCACCAGAGTGAGCGCAAAGGCGATCGGGGGGGCAATGTTGGTGGCCAGACCCACCCCCGCCGCCTTGAGGGCGGTTTCAGCCATGACCCGCTGGGCGAGGGCGCGCTTGTTGTCTTGGGGGTACTGCTGACGCAGGTCGTCCACCTGCGATCGCACCGACTCCACATTCACCTGGCCCAGGGCCGCCAGCAGCCACTTCATGCCTGGCAGGGCGGTGGCGAACTGAATCAAGGGCAGGTTGGCGATCGGGCCTACCACGCCCCCGACGGTGGCAGTGATCGGTTCTAGAAAAGGCTGAAACCTCGAGACTACGGCGTTGCCGGTGCTGGCGGTGGCGTTGTCGAGCACGGCCACAACGGCCTGCATCACCTGGGTGACGGCCTGAAAGGTGTCGCCAGCGTGATCGATGGGTTCAGGGTTTGGGGAATTGGTCACAGCTCAGGTCTCCAAAAGGGGTTGGCACTACTCTAAACCCGTCCCCCAGGGCTAGGGCAACATCCCTCGGTAGGATCAGTAGGAGGTGATCAGCAGCTCCCCGATTTTGCCCCGCCGCCCCGCCCGGGAGTTGATCGCCCGCGCCGCCTGGATGGGATGAAGGGAGAAATCTGGGTACAACTGGCGGATGAACTCGCAGTCGGAGTTGGACAGCATCACCCGCTGCCCCCGGGTGGACAGGGTCGCAAACACCCGGGCCAGGCGGATCTGATCGTCGCTGGTAAAGCCGTAGCGACTGTAGCCCGTAAAGCTGCTGGTGGGGCTAATCGGGTGGTAGGGCGGGTCAAAGTAAACGAAGTCTTGGGGAGACAGCGATCGCGATCGCAGCTCTTCAAAGGAGAAGGTCTGAAGCTCGGCAATTTGTAGCGCCGCCGAGGCCGCCCGCAGCAGAGACGGGTCGCAGATGGCGGGATTTTTGTAGTTGCCCACCGGCACATTAAAGTGCCCCTGGGAGTTTTCGCGGTAGAGGCCGTTGTAGCAGGTTTTGTTCAGGTAAATCAGCCGGGCTGCGCGTTCGATGGGCGATCGCAACGCCTGTCGCTGCCGCACCTCGTAGTAATAGCTGGGGTTGTGGCGACGCTGGTGATCCCACAGGTGGCGAATCAGCGGTTCCACCTGGTCGCGCACGCAGCAGTAGACATTGACCAGCTCCGGGTTAATATCCCCCAGCACCGCCCGCTGCATTCGCCCCGCCAGGTGAAAAAACAGCGCCCCACCCCCTAAAAAGGGCTCGTAGTAGGTGTCAATGGCGGCGGGCAAAAACGGCTCGTACTGGCCGAGCAAACGCCCCTTGCCACCGGCCCACTTGAGGAAAGGGCGGGGGGGTGTCGAGATACGAACGGAGGGGGCCGCAGGCACAGAATTCCCTTGAGATCAAATGTACTCTTTGCAGAATGCCCCAACTATAGCAAAGCCCTGCCCCGGTCAGACCGTTTTGCGGTGGGTTACGATGTAAAACGAATCTAAGTCCTACCTCGCAATCCTGAGCCATTGGGTTCGGCTGTAGAGCCCCATTGGCCCCTAAGCCCTCGGTCTGCCCCTATGAAAGAGTTTTTTGAGAACGTTTTTCGCTATCCCCGCTACCTTATTTCCTTTAGCCTGGGCATTTTGTACAGCGCTGCCCAGCCCCTCGTGCCCCTGCTCCAGCGGCCCACCACCGCCGTCGCTCTGATCGGGGCCGTGGTGGCAGGGTTTCTGTTTTTAACATTTACCCTGCGGGCGATGCTGGGCTTGGGTTAGGGAATTCACATTCAGGAGTACAGACCTATGGCCAATAGTCGTCGCGTGGAGCGGGTGGCTTCTCTGATCAAGCGGGAGATCAGCCAGATGGTGATGTTAGACATCAAAGACGACCGGGTGGGGGCGGGCATGGTGAGCGTTACCGATGTGGATGTGTCGGGCGATCTGCAGCACGCCAAGGTATTTGTCAGCATCTACGGCACTGACGAAGCCAGAGCCGAGACAATGGAGGGGCTAAGGGCGGCTACAGGCTTTGTGCGGGCCGAACTGGGGCAGCGGCTGCGGCTGCGACGCACCCCCGAGATTTTGTTCAAAGAAGACCTGGGTGTAGAGCGCGGTACTCGAGTGCTGTCACTGATCAACCAACTCAGCCAGGAGCGCGCCGAGAAGGGCATCTCCGACGACATTGAGACCAGCCTGGAGGGGGATGACCTGGGCGACGGCGGCTCCTCGTCCGGGGAGCTGGTCGAGATGCCCACCGCTGAGGATGATGAGGCGTGAGCGGGGCGATCGCCACCGCTCGACTGCCCACCCCCGAAAGCCTATCTCTGGCCCAGCAGGTCGCCCAGATGGTGGTGGTGCGGGCCTCCGGACATCTGTTTGACCACGAGATTCGCTACCCCGCCTGGGAGGCTGACGCGGCCACCCTCAGCCGTTACGTGGCTGAACTGGGCATTGGCGGCGTCATCTTGCTGGGGGGCAGCGCTGTTGAGGTGGGCTTTAAAACCCAGGCCCTTCAGGGGCAGGCCACCATCCCCCTACTGGTCGCTGCGGATATTGAAGAGGGGGTAGGCCAGCGGTTTAGCGGGGCGACCTGGTTCCCGCCGCCGATGGCGCTATCGGCGGTGGCAGAGCGAGATCTGGCCACCGCCCTCACTGCCGCCGAAGCCTTTGGGGCCGCTACCGCTGCCGAAGCTCTGGCCATCGGCATTAACTGGGTGCTGGCCCCGGTCGTGGATGTCAACAACAATGCCCAAAACCCGGTTATCAATGTGCGGGCCTTTGGCGGGGAGGTCAACCGAGTCACTGCCCTGACCCAGGCGTTTCTGCGCGGTGCCCAGACCCAGCCCGTACTCACCGCCGCCAAGCATTTCCCCGGCCATGGCGATACGGCCACCGACTCCCACCTGGAGCTGCCGGTGCTGCCCCACAGTCTAGAGCGCCTGCAGAATCTGGAACTAGAACCGTTTCGGGGGGCGATCGCCGCCGGGGTCGACGCGATTATGACCGCTCACCTGCACATTCCCGCCCTGGATGCCCACCGGCCGGCCACCCTCTCCGCCCCCACCCTGACCGGGCTGCTCCGTCGTCAGATGGGCTTTGAGGGGCTGATCGTGACCGACGCCCTGATCATGGGGGCGATCGCCAACACCTACGGCCCCTACGAAGCGGCGGTGCTGGCCGTCGAAGCCGGAGCCGATATCCTGCTGATGCCGGGAGATCCCGAAGGGGTGATTGCCGCCGTAGTAGAGGCTGTGCATTGCGGTCGCATTGCCCCCGCCCAGGTTTTGGCCAGCGTGGGGCGGATCTGGCGGGCCAAACAAAAGGCCGCCCCGGCTCTGGTGCCCGATGGCGCGGGCCATGCTTGGGAACACCTGCCGCCTCCACCGGTGCAGCTCAATGCCCTAGCCCAGCCCGCCACCCGGCACCTGGCCGCCGACCTGCTCACCGCCTCCATGACCGTGCGGGGCCAGGTCGCGCCCTGTACCGCCGAGACCCCTGGCCATAACCTGGTGATTGTGGATAACGCGGTGGACTGTCGATTTTTGGATCGCACAGTTGCGGCCATTACCTGGCCGCAACACCACCACTTCCGGCTCAAACTGATGGACACCCACGGCTGTGAGCAATGGCCCCCGACTGTTAACCAGCGCCCCAGCCTGGTGCAAATCTTTGTGCGGGGCAATCCCTTTCGCGGGTCGGCCCCCCTGCTGCGGCTGGCGATCGCCTGGCTCGACGCCCTGAGCACAGAAAACCTGTTGCGGGGAGTCGTGCTCTACGGCAGCCCCTATGCCCTAGAGCAACTTCAGCCCTACCTGGGGTCTGTACCCTACGGCTTTACCTACGGGCAAATGCCCCAGGCCCAGAGCCTGATTTTGGCCGCGCTCCTGCCCAGGGAACAGCCCCTGGCGATCGCTAAAGAGTTTACGGACTGAGGGAACAGCAGCTCAGCATCCCCTTGCCCGCTGCTCCAGGGTGACCAGGAACACCTGGCCTGTATTTGATTAAGAAAAGTAAAGAGTCCTATCAGTTTTCCTATACTTTTGTTGCACACTGTGGAGAAATCTCGGTGGTTACAACGATGCTGAGGATGTCACTTACCGTCCGCAGGTAAAGTCATGTTCTCTGAACTCTCTTTAGCCCCCCGCTACCGTCTTGATGACGTATCTCCCTGGCTACAGGGCATCGACCCCCTACGCCGCTACTGGATCTACATCAACGGCGATCAGAGCGCCCTACGGCGGTTGCCGGGGTTGACGAGCCAGAGCCCCCAGGCCTTTAAACAGTCGATCCTCGGCTTTAGAGAACTAGCCATTGGTCAAGAGCTAACTCTGCCCACCGGTCTGGGCGATCGCCTCACCATTCACTGCGTGGCTGAAAACTGCTATGCGATCGCCGACCGCACGACCGGTGCTGAGGTGTGGCACCTGTTTGACCGCGAATCCTTGGAGTCGCTGCTGCTAACGGCCCACCCCGACTGGCAGTGCGCCCCTGAACACTTGAACCTAGGGCGATCAATTCTGACTATGGCCTGGGGCCAGCCTGAGGTGGCCAAGGCAGCATAGGGCAGTTTTGGCCAGCTGGTTCTACCCCTGATTGAACTGCATGAGTTCTTGTAGCGACGCCAGCAGTTTTATCTCGGCTGACCTAATCTGGCCTGATGCGGATACCACAAAGGTCCAGCGGACGTTAACGGTAAAGAGGAGTGTCTTGACGCGGCCACTGACTACAATCAGTTTGGTACCGTCGGCGTTAGCCGCAGTCTCTACCTCTGAGGGCATAGCGCGCATGTCCATGGCTTCGGCATGGAGGTAGGTATAGATTGCCTCAGGTCCCTGTATGGGGTCCTCAAAGGGGGCTAGGAGAACACCATCGGCCTCAAATAAATTCGCTACGGCGCGATAGTCTTCGGCGTTAAAGCCAGCGAAATAGCGATCCACCAGCGGGGAAATCGCGGCCAGGTTCAGGGGCGTTTTAGTAGTATGAGTCGCCATAGGCATCTTCCTGAAATAAACGGTGCCAAGCTAGAGACGATCAGGATTCAGTCCTTAGACTAACTAGGCGAAAATCGAGTTCCCAGGGCGGTTGACCAGCATAGTTCCGACCCGATGAGAACTCGGTTTTCTCATCTCCTGCCCTAGGCGAGGGGGTCTACGCCCATGGTGATGACAATCTGACGCAGCACAGTAATTTGCTGATTAAAGTCGAGGGTGGAGATTTGCCCAAATGTCCTCACGGCCGCATCTCCTAGCTTGTAGTAGCTGGGCACCGGAATTACGGTGCCAGCGCGCATGGCCTCAGCTAGTTGGTACCAGAAAGCCAGCTTAGTGTTGTTGGTTAGCACGCCGTAGGCACGGGTCGCTGGGGTGCTCTTGCGCTCAACTAGGTCGCGCATGAACTGGAGCTGCTCGATTTGGGCCATAGCCCCTACCTGGGCCAGTAGACCCTCGGCGAACTGTAAGCGGGCTACCCCAGGGGCCGCTGGGGTAATGGCTTTGCCCATGTTGTCGTACAACACCCAGAGCAGGCCGAGTCGCTCATCGGTGGTTAAATCCTTAAAGGCCGCAATGGCGTTGGATACCGGAGTAGCTAGACCAACAGAGACGGTCGCAGGTGCGCTTAGAGTGTAGGTCATGGAACCTCCAAAGTATGGAAAAATTGCCTTCGCCTCTACAAGGTAACAAAAAATTACGAAATGTTTAGGAATACGCCATGAGATAAACTTATGTGCATGGTGGGGCTTTTTCAATGATCGTGTGGGGAAAAATCCCCCAAATGCTCGTCCTACTTGGGGTGAGCGCAAATATTTCCCTGGTGCCTCATAAGTATAGTTACCTATGCCTTTGCCCTGCTGGGGGCGGTCGGTTGGTTAGGGTGTTAGCCGTGACCGCTGCGAGTCGGGCGATCGCCCCGGCTGGAGGTTTAGCTACAGCCGCCGCCAAGGGCAGGCTTTAGTTCGGGATGGCATGATCCGGCGGCGATCGCATCACAACCTCCGGCGGCCCACGCCAAAGGAACATTCTGCGAGAAAATAGGGGGACTGTTCTATCCCTTGTTCCTTCCTTAGGAGTGCTTAGCTGTGACCCAAGCGATGCCTGCGGCCCCTGTCCAAGACTGGTCAGCGCTATTACAGCGTCTGATCCTGGGGGAATCCCTCAGTCAGGAGCAGGCCGAAACCCTGATGCGCGGCTGGCTCAGCGAGGCTATCCCCGACGTGGTGTCGGGGGGACTACTGACAGCCCTGCAGGCCAAGGGCGTGTCGGCAGAAGAACTGGCGGGTATGGCGCGGGTGCTCCAGGGGCAATCCCTGGGCGGCGAAGGCAAGATTGACCACCCGACTCCCTGCATCGATACCTGTGGTACCGGGGGAGACGGTGCCCATACCTTTAATATCTCCACCGCCGTCGCCTTTGTGGCGGCAGCGGCGGGGGTGCGGGTGGCCAAACACGGCAATCGATCCGCCTCCAGCAAGGTGGGGTCTGCCGATGTGCTGGAGGCCCTAGGCGTTAACCTGGGGGCTGCCCCAGAGCAGGTGAGGGCCGCCCTAGATGAGGTGGGGGTAACCTTTTTGTTTGCCCGGGGCTGGCACCCGGCGATGAAGGCAGTGGCCCCCCTGCGCAGCACCCTCAAGGTGCGCACGGTGTTTAATCTACTTGGTCCCTTGGTCAACCCCCTACAGCCCACCGGCCAGGTGATTGGGGTTTACGATGCGGCGGTGGTGCCCGCCATGGCTGAGGCGCTGAATCAGTTGGGCATTCCCCAGGCGATCGTGCTCCACGGTCGTGAACGGCTGGATGAAGCTGGCCTAGGCGACAAAACCGACCTGTCGGTGGTCGAAAATGGCCAGGTCTACAGTGTTGCGATCGACCCCCAGGTCCTCGGGCTGACGGCGGCTCCCCTGAGCGCCCTGCGCGGCGGTGAAATTGAAGAGAACACGGCGATTCTGACCGCTGTGCTCCAGGGCAAAGGTACCGAGGCTCAGCGAGATGTGGTTGCCCTCAACGCCGCCTTGGCTCTTAAGGTGGGCGAAAAGGTGAAAGCAGATACCCTAGAGGCTGCTATGGCCGAAGGGATTACCCTGGCCAAAACGATTCTCGCCAGTGGAGCAGCCTGGGATAAGCTCCAGGCCCTGGTGAATTTTTTATAATCCCGTCCCACTAAATATAGCGCTGGCCCGATCGGTCAGGACATTCTGCCCAGTTTTGCGGGCGGCAGTGACTCGGGTCCTGAGCGCAGTTACCATCGCTATCCCTATCCAGGTAACCTATCAACCAATGCTCCCCTACCGGAGTCGTACCTAGGCCTAGGCGGGCTGCAGATCCTTGGCGTCGCGGGTCCGTTGCTCAATGCGGCGGGGCTGCCCCCAAATCACGGTTTCGTGCTTGTAGATCACCATGCCGGGGCGGGCTCCTTTAGGTTTATAGACGTAGCGGGGCTGGGTATAGACCACCGGCACCTGGTCAGACTGACGGGCGCGGCTGAAGTAGGCGGCCAGGTCAGCGACGTATTCCAGGTCGCGATCGCTGGGGGCCTGCCCGGCCTCAAGCCGCAGCAGCACATGGCTACCGGGAATTTCCTGGGTGTGGAACCAGAGATCATAGTCGGTGGCAATGGTGGAAATGAGCAGATCGTTTTGGCGATTGTTGCGGCCCACCAACACCGTCAGCTGGTCGGGGGTAAGCAGTTGACGACAGCCGTCGACTGCCGCCTTGCGATCGTCCTTGGGGGCCGGCCTTTGCCCATCCCCTGGGCGATAGTCAGGCAATGCCAGGTAGCCCTGCTGGACCAGCTCATTGCGAATCTCCATCAGCGCGTCCAGGTCCGCCGGTTCCTCGTAGTGGGGCAGCTGGCCCAGGGCCGCTTCCACCTGCTCCAGGTAGGCTAGCTCGCCCTGAACCTCCGCCAGCAGGGGCACGACGGCATCCTTGGCGCGCTTTAGTTTCTGGTGCTGCTTGTAGAGGCGCTGGGCCTGCTGAATGGCGGTTTTGTCTGGATCAATGGCAAGGGTAACTGGCTGCCCCGTCGCAAAATCCTCCACGGTAAGTTGGGTGGTGCCGGGCTGCCATCGGTAGCTGTAGGCCATCAATAGATCCGCCTGCTGGCGGCACTGGTCGGCATTGGCCGACTGGTCGAGGCGCTGCTCAAAGGTGCTGGCCTTTTGTCGCAGCTTGTCGAGCACGACCTTGAGCCGCTGCTGCACCTGGTTTTGGATTCGATCGAACTGCTGCAGGTGCAGCTCATGGCCGTAGTACTGGTTCAGCAGGGCGTGAATATCCGCCGCTGGTGCCGCCCCATCCCAATCGAGCACGGTGTAGCCGCCCTCCACCCAGCCGGGGTAGAACTGCCCTTGATCGAGGTTAGTCAACCACTGCTGCCACACCTCAAACAGGCGATCCCAATCGGCCTGGGTAAGGCTGTCGGCGGTTTGGTCGGGGGCTAGCTGGGCCGCAGTCAGGAGCGATCGCACCAGCGATGAACTTAGCCCCCCATAGCTCTGCATCAGCATTTTCTTCAGCGTTGTGGGCACCAGCGTCACCCGCTCCTGCCAGGCGGCTTGGGATTCTCCCAGGCTGGGCAGCGTGTTCATAATGGCCGGAGGCAGCACGTAGGGGTCGCCAGTTTGAATGGGGCGCACCCGCGACTGCTGGTCGCTCACCTGGTGAGCCGCCGTCACAATTTGGTTCTGGGCATTGGCCAAGATGACATTGCTGTACTTGCCCATGATTTCGACGTAGAGATGCCACTGGGGCGGGTCGCCAGGGCGAGGGCCAAACTGTAGATCGATCGCCCGTTCCCAGGGGGCTACCGGGGCGATCGCCACCAGGGCTAGCTGACTAATCTGGTGCTTTAGCTGCTGGCTAAAGGTAAAGGTGTCCTGGCCCTTGGGGGGCGCATCGCCCAGGTGCAGCCGCGCCGCCTGGGGGTGCCACGAAATCATCAGCCAGCCCCGTTGGTCCAGGGTGCGCAACCCCAGGGCCAAAGTGGTGGTATCAAGCTGCACCACCGTCTCACAGCGAGAGGGCACCCAGTCGGCCTGGAGGCTGTGGCATAGCGCCATTAGGGTAGTGAAATCAACGGGCTGCACAGCAAAAACCTCGCGGCGGAAACAAATAGGGCTGGGGCAAACCGACAAAAACTACCGCTTGGAGGTTCTTAGAGCCGCAAGATGTAGCCCAGGGAACGAAAACGCCAAAAAATTGAATTTTTGCCGGATATTAACCCGCAGCAACGGCAGTATTCGTTAGTATGACAACACGTCCGTTCCAGGCTCAAATGCGGAGCATTGGGCCAGAAAGGCCCCGAGTTTTACGGTTTTCCGGGCCTGCCCCTGGGTTTGCCCCAAGTCTCCCGTTATAGCCCCTCTTAACTATTATGGACATCAAGCTTATCAATATCGGCTTTGGCAACATCGTATCGGCCAATCGAGTCATCGCTATCGTTAGCCCCGAGTCGGCCCCGATTAAACGCATCATTACCGATGCCCGTGAGCGAGGGCATCTGGTGGATGCCACCTACGGTCGTCGCACCCGCGCCGTCATTATCACTGACTCAGGCCACACTATTCTCTCGGCCATTCAGCCTGAAACCGTAGCCCATCGTTTTGTCGGTGGCAAGGAAGGCGAGGGAAAGAGTTAAGAGACGGCGGCATGAGGTGGGTGGCGATTGGCCGTAGTTAGGAGAGCTAGGGAGCCAGGGGGCAGGGGAGACAGGCGCACTGTCTGCCTGACTGGGCTATCTCTGCCTACCGCCTGCTATCGAGAGCCAATGCTCCAGAGCATTTTTGATAGCGAGATCTTAGGTCATCGGAATTGACCGCTAAGGATTCGGCAACGCTACAGGTCTTTATTTAATTCCCCCTTTGCCCGTATCGTGGGTACAATCCCAGCGTTCTAGCGATGGTTTCAGAGCGCTATGGGGGTGGATAAGACGCCGTTGATGGGTCTGAAGTCTCTCCAGTGGTAGGGATTGGATGCTTGCTCAAATTTGGCTTTGGTTACTCTTTGTCATCATTCTGGGGGGGCCTATCCCAGCGGCAGTGTGGCTGACGGTACGCCATCTGCCAGACCCAGATCAGGATAAACTTGCCCAAACCCTGCTATCGGTCTTAACCCTCTGGTGCCTGATGCAGGTGGGTCTCGGGCTTGCCATGGGGAGTTTGGGTCTGCTGGCCTTGAAACCGGTTTTGGCCCTTGAAACGACCCTAGCCGTCAGCGGAAGCCTGCTTTTTTGCCTGTTTCCCTTGCCCTGGATCAAAATTCGGCAGTTTTTTGCACCCCTCGGCCATGCTCCCCTTCAACCCTATGAGAAGGGGGTACTGGCGGCCCTGGGTGTAGTCTCCCTAGTGCTGCTCGATCGCATTGCCACCCAGCCTTTTATCAGTATTGACACCCTGTGGTTTCACGGCCCCGTGGTGGCCCGCTGGTACCAAACTGGCTCCTTCACTCAGCTAGACCCCCTAGGCAACTGGATCATTGAACATCCCCAGGCTCGGGGATACCCATACAACTGGCATATCCTATTTGTGCTTTGTCTACTGCCCTGGCGGCAGGATATCTTTGCAGCCCTACCCGTTTTGCTCGCCTGGGGAATGCTAGGGCTGTCGATATATCTGCTGGGTCGTCAGGGCGGGGCGGATCGCCTCTATGCTCTGGCAGCGGCCGGGTTGGTTTTGGGCATGCCCATTTTGCTCAACCACGTCACCACGTTGCATATCGACTTGCCCATGGCGGCTATCTATACTGTGGGCCTCTACTACGGGGTGGCCTATTACCACAGCCGTTGCGAGTGGCATGGCTTTTTATGCTTGGCAGCGGCCGGGTTGATGGCCGGTACCAAGGCCCCTGGCATTATCTACGCTGCTGTTTTGACGAGTTTAATGCTGCTGCCCATGGGGCTAGGCTGGCTCAAAGCCAACGCTGATAGGCCGCGATCGGTGGGTTCTCTAGCTGGATTGGGGGGGCTAATAGGTCTAGGCTTAGGCGCTTTTTGGTATGTCCGCAACAGCCTGGTCCTCGGTAACGAGCGCGCGACTACTTTGGTTACGTCTAGTTTAGTTGCCTCTGAAAGCCTGGTTGGCCTAGTTTCTACCCCTAGCGTTGGCGCTAAACTTCAGGGCCTCTGGGAGCAGGCCATGTATCTACAGGGCACCACGCTGACGGCCCAGTTTGATTGGCTCAACCCGGCCCACTGGGTTGCTTTTGGTAACCAGGCTTTAGTGAGATTTCAGCTTCCCTTAGTGGTACTGGTGGGGCTAGTGCTGTTATTACCCTACGGTTGGCTAAGAGACCCTAGAGGAGAACATCGGCGCATTGCCATGGGCTATTTAGGCCTATTGTTAATCACCTTATTTCTCTACTGGAATACCCCCTTCAGTGCCGGACGGGAGACCGACCCGTTGATCGACCCCTTGTTTGGCTTCAACATGCGCTACGGCTTTCCAGTGTTGGGGATACTGGGGGCCGTAGCGGCGATCGCGGCAACGCAGCTCAAGGTATCCCCGCTGGGGGTGACTATCACGGTACTGACGAGTAGTTTTATGGGCCTGGTCACCAGTTCAGTTGTCGACAAAGCCCGAGCCCAGGTGATTTTAGAGCAAAGCCTGGTTTTGCCCGGTGTTTTATTGGCCAAATTGCTGCCCCGCCCAATACAGCTATTTGCCGCCATCGGGCAACTCATCACAGACCAGGGACTGACCGTGATCTGGCTCTATTTGGGGTTGTTCCTTGGCATTGGGGTGCTGGTCTATGCCGAGCTATGCTGGCCAAGGATTGGATCGTTATTGGCAGATCGACTCGGCCCCTGGCGCAGGCGCTTAAGGATCGGCCTAGGGTTACTGCTGTGTAGTTTGCTGGTCACTACCGTGACTAGCCATTGGCTACAGACCCGAGGTGAGCATCGCTTCGGGCTGTATCGAGGGATTGATGTTGCGATCGCCGAAAACAAAGAGCCTGACCAGCGCATCGCCTATTTTTCCAGTACTTACAGCTATATCCTCTATGGAAAATATTTGGATCAAGAGGTGATACATTTGCCCCCTGACACGGCCGATCCCTCAGATTGGCTGGCAATACTGAGGCAATCCAGAGTTGCCCTAGTGGCCACTAGCGCAGGCGAACCTCAGTATGAAAATATTAGAACTGAGGCGCTTAACGCGGCGATTGCTCCCCAGGGTCCCCTAACGCCAATCTTTGGCCAAACATGGGGCCGAGGGATTCAATTATATCGTTTGCAACCCGAGTATCGAGACCAAGAAGCAAGGGTAGATAACAACCCATGATTTTCGATCCCCCGCAGGATGCGGCTGAGTAGAGGCTTGAATCGATTAAAACGCCCTGGGGCAAAGCGCTCTAGGGTGCCCCCAAGCAGGTAACGCCAAGAGAATTGGGTCGGCAAGCGTTCACAGCAAGCGCAGGATATACATGGCTCGACTGCCAACAGAAACCGGGGCAGTGACCGAGTACACTATGGCGGAAGTAAAGCGACCATTCCATCCCCCTGGCTCCTCTGCCCTCCCTGCGACTGGCACGGTAGGCAAACTTATGCCGCAGTCTACAGTGTGCTCCCCAGTGCATCCTTCTCCCCTAAACTACGGCGGCCATAAATATAAAGTTTTCATGAAGACACCTGAAAACCTTTCAAAGCCATCAGCACCCTATACCCACAGGAGGTTTGACGGGCAGCCTAGACTTCTGAGCGGAAGAAAAACTATGACTCAAGACCAGCCCCTCACCCCAAAAATCATGAAGTTTTCATGAAGCTACTAGAAATCATACGGATGCGATCGGGTAATATTTCCGTATTGGTTCGACATTTCAGTAGAAACTGTACTTGAGCACTGTTTTCTGAATTTCCCAATCAAAGACCACGATCCAGAGTCTGTCTGACGCACCGAAAACAGTTGAACACCTCGCAAAATCTGAATGTGCGAAATTTTTATCCTATCCCTTGATTAAATTAAATTTAACCAAGTATTCTTGCCCATGATTTTTGAGGAAATTCCTTTTGTAACTCTGCCGTTAGGCTCAGCAGAGATAGTGCCTTTAACGCAATATCAGTTCGGTTGATTTTGGGCCCCATCCATGAAAGTGTGGCCGCCTGAAATAATACAAGTTTTCTAAAAGCAACCCCTTGTACAAAACTATTTGCTAGTTGTTGATGCTTCCCGCAGATTCTAGCTAGCTCATCGGTTACGCTGCTAGCGGTAACGCAGGAAACACATCATCCCCCTGAAGGAGTAGTCAGTGCCTTGGATGCGATACCTCCAATTGACCAAGGCTTTGTTGCACAATTAGGCTGATTTTCGACATAAAAGCTTGCTTAGCAAGCGGTTGAGGCATTCATTCAATAAAACCATTGGCCCATAAATGTATCGCAGCGCCAAATATTGACCGCCAGTCTTTAAGTCGTGTCTAATCTAGACCAATACAGACAAAGTCACAGGGCTTCCCATGGCCGTGGTTGACTCCAGTAAGTTTATTCTGTAAAGTCATGAAAAATATTTATGAACTTTAATAATGACGCAAATGCCTGTGGTAGTTATTGGGGCAGGTCCGGCAGGCCTGACCGCCGCCTATGAGCTGCAAAAACATGGCATTGAATCCACCACCCTTGAGCAGGCGGACCGAGTCGGGGGCATTTCCCGCACAGAGACCTATAAGAACTATAGATTTGACATTGGCGGTCACCGCTTCTTTACTAAGGTGGGCGAGGTCAATTCATTTTGGCAAGAAATTTTAGCCGATGATTTCATTCGAGTACCTCGACGGTCACGAATTTACTACGGTGGCAAATTTTACGACTACCCGCTTTCTCTCCTAAATACGCTCCAAAACTTAGGTTTATGGCAGAGCCTGTTAATTCTGCTCAGCTATCTCGACGCTAAACGCAAAAAATTTCTCAATCTTAATTCGGAACCCGAATCTTTTGAGGATTGGGTAATCGACTGTTTTGGCAAGCGTTTATACCAAATTTTCTTTAAGACCTACACAGAAAAGGTTTGGGGCATACCCTGCAATCAAATTCGGGCTGACTGGGCGGCACAACGCATTAAGGGGATGTCGTTAAAGCGAGCCGTAACCAATGCAGTGTTTGGCAGCCAAAATGCTAAAAGTCTAATTAAGGAGTTTGATTACCCTCGTCTTGGACCCGGCATGATGTGGGAACGCTGCCAGGAGCTTTTAGAAGCCGGTGGTTCTAGCGTCCTGCTTAACACCCAGGTTGTGAGGGTCAAGCGGGAGGGGAGTCGCATTACTCAGGTAGTTGCTCAGCGGGGTGAAGAAACCCTCGAACTAGAGGGCGATCACTTTATCAACTCAATGCCAATTACGGCTCTGATGCACAGTCTTGACCCACCACCACCTGAGGAAGTCTTGACAGCAGCACGAGGGCTAAAGTACAGAGATTTTTTAATCGTAGCGCTGATTGTTAATCGCGATCGCCTCTTCCCCGACAACTGGCTTTATATTCACAGTCCAGCCTTTCGAGTAGGGAGAATTCAAAATTTCAAAAACTGGAGCCCAGCCATGGTTCCTGACCCCCGCAAGACTTGTCTAGGCATGGAGTACTTCTGTAGTGAAGGGGACGACCTGTGGGAGATGCCCGAGGAACAGTTGATTGCCTTGGCTGAGGAGGAAATCATCGATCTTAACTTGGGAGTCGAGCCTGGGGATGTTGAGGATGGCTGTGTGATCCGTCAGCGAAAAGCATATCCTGTATACGACGGAGAATATCGTCAGCATTTGCAGGTGCTACAGGACTATATTGAAACCTTCGAAAATCTGCAAACTGTGGGAAGGAACGGCATGCACCGCTACAACAACCAAGACCACTCAATGTTAACGGCTCTATTAGCAGTCAAGAATATCATTGGGGAACATCATGACCTTTGGAATGTAAACGTTGAGCGATCTTATCAGGAGAACTTCACTGACGAAGAGTGGGAGCAGCGGCAGCAGTCTCGACCTCCGATTAATGCTTCGATGCAAGGCCTACTCGAAAAGCAATTCACATCGAAACCACTACCCTAGATGTTTAATTTTCTTTCGGAGTTCAGGTGTTGCCAATAGGTGGATTCTGCTGATGGAAGATCCATTACTAAACTCACAACGGGACTCATCAAAAAGCCCTCATAGTCTTGGGATTAAGCAAGACCCACTCGTCTCCTTCATCATCCCTGCCTATAATGCAGAAACATTCATCGCCCAAACCTTAAGATCTGTTTTAGGTCAAAGCTATCGACATATTGAAGTACTTATAGTTAACGATGGTTCCCAGGACAGCACTTCGCAAATTGTTCAAGAATATATGCGAGAAGATGGGAGAATAAGACTTTTACACCAAGCTAATGCGGGGGTAGCGGCAGCCCGAAATCTTGGTATTGAGAATTCCCAAGGCAGCTTAATTGCCCCCATTGATGCCGATGATCTTTGGCATCCCAATGCTTTGGAACAACTGGTCGAACAGTTAGGAGACAACTGCCCAGAGGTAGGGGTGGCTTATGCTTGGTCAGTCGATATCGATGAGCACAATCAGCCTACCGGCGGGTTTCATGCCGCCAAGATCGATGGCTATGTCTATAAAACTCTGATTTGTCACAACTTCCTAGGGCATGCCAGCGCTACTTTAATTCGTAAAAGCTGTCTAGAGTTAATTGGAGGCTATGATGTAAAGTTCAAAGCTCAAAATGCTCAAGGGTGTGAAGATTGGGATTTATATATACGACTGGCTGAAAACCATAAATTTGCCGTGGTCCCAGAGTTTTTAATTGGGTATCGAAGGGTGTTAAGCAGCATGTCTAAGGATTGTAGGCAAATGGCACGTTCTCAACAGCATATGCTGCAAAGAATTCAAAGCCGTCATCCAGAGATTCCATCATTTGTATATCGTCTATCTCGCAGCAGTTTTTATCTTTATCTAGCCCACGAATGCAGCAGCTACGGTTATTCGAGAGCAGCGCTTTCTTGGCTTCTGAAAACATTAAGGATTGATTTACTGGCTCCCCTAGTGAGGCCAGAATTTACCATTCTTTTGGCAAAAAATACTTCCAATTTCTTATTTAGATGGCCAAAATCTACCAGGCAAAAAGCCTTAGAAATGCCTGCTCCTGTCGCGCTTAAAAGGGTGGCAAAAGATGATTTATGCGAAGAAAATAGTTCTATTTATTCCGTCAAAGCTAGCCGCATAAAAATTTGGCTCAAGCTCCTTCTGGGTTCTCTTTTACATCATTCCTTGTCCTTGGTCTAAAGAATCGAACTATGTTATACCCCATTAAAGTTGTTGATATTGAGCTTAGCCAGCCTATTCCTACCTTTGAAGGGCTAGAGACCTATATGGGTTTGCAGGGGCTAGTTCGTCTGCACGGTGTGCCACTGGGCTATGTTAAAGCCCCCATTTCCTTGGGCCGGTGCACAGCAGCAACCCTCGGCAAGCTGATTTTAGATCAGCATAGCTGGGTAATCATCGCTGAGTTGCTGAGGAACGGGTTGGCATCGCCCCAGCGACCGGAGGAGTTAACCCTAGAGGCCTTAATAGATCTACCACCGGCAGAGTATGGCGGAGAATGGCCGTTGGTAACGGTGGCAGTCTGTACCCGCGATCGCCCCGATGACATGAAGCTCTGCCTCGCGGCCATCAGCCAGCTAGACTATCCTCACCTCGACATCTTGGTGGTTGACAATGCCCCCCAAACAGAAAGCACAAAAGAACTCATAGAAACCTACTATCCCCAGGTGCGCTATGTGCGCGAACCCCGCCCTGGTCTAGACTGGGCAAGGAATCGGGCTATTTTAGAGGCCAAAGGCGAGATTATTGCCTATACCGATGATGATGTGGTGGTAGATGCTAGGTGGGTCAAGGGACTGGTTCAAGCATTTCTAGAAAGCCCGGACACAATGGCTGTTACTGGGCTTGTAGTCCCCTATGAGCTAGAAACTGAAGCGCAAGTATTGTTTGAGGACTACGGTGGTTTTGGGCGAGGATTCAAAACCCGGCGGTATCAGACAACATCCAACCAGTCTATGCCCTGGCAATGGTTAGGAGCTGGGCAGTTTGGCACCGGGGCAAACATGGCCTATCGACGGTCTGTTTTTGAGACAATTGGTTACTTCGACCCTGCTTTGGATGTTGGCACTCCAACAAACGGTGGGGGTGATTTAGAAATGTTTATCCGAGTGCTGAAGGCTGGCTATAGTTTGGTTTATGAACCAACTGCCATGATCCGCCATCGCCATCGGCGTGAATATGCTCAACTGAAGCGACAAATTTCTTTCAATGGCAGTCTCTATGCTCTGTGGTTAAGTCTAGCAAGCGCCTATCCTGACCTAAGAGGTGCTTGCGTCAAAATTGGTATTTGGTGGATGCTTTACTGGAATGTACGTCGCACCTTAATAGCATCTCTCCATCAAACTCAGTTCCCCAAGGATTTAATCTTGGCTGAATTTCGGAGCGCATTTTCTGGTTTTAAGACTTATCACAAAGCAACCAAGCGTGTCGTTGATATTATTCAACAGCATGGCTGGTACACAGAGCAATCTTTACCTATTCGCTATCTCCCCGCACCAAAGCCGAAAACTGAAACATCGGCGATCGCCATCCGCCAGATCGAACTGAGTCAACCACTATCCCCTCTGACCGATCTGGAAGGCTACAGCAAAATTCGTGTCTTTGTTAGTTGGCATCATAGTCCCTTTGGCAGTTTTGACTACGAAAACAATAACTGCAACGTACCTGTATTCACTTTGTCTCAACTGATCGTAAATCAGTTTGGCACCAAATTACTCGATCTCTCAGGAACTATGGCAGGCGATGTCGTCTGGACACAAGCAGTAAATGCAATGGCATCGAAATATGGCTTGTCCACTCAGCAGGCACCCGACTCATTGCCTGACTCAATCATGGTTTCTGTTGTGATTGCTACTTTTGATCGCCCGGACGATCTCCGTAACTGTTTATCCCATCTCAAAACCCAGCAAACTAATCGTCGGGTTGAAGTTATAGTAGTTGATAATCATCCTAGTTCTGGTTTAACTCCACCTGTTATTCATGAGTTCCCCGAAGTAATTCTGGTGAACGAACCTCGCCAAGGGTTAGCCTACGCAAGAAATGCAGGATTTATTGCCAGTCATGGTGACATCCTTATCGCAACAGATGATGATGTTACTGTTCCTCCAGACTGGATCGAAAAATTAATCATGCCATTCACTCGTCCTGATGTCATGGTTGTGAATGGTAATGTTTTACCAATTGAGCTAGAAGATGCCTCACAACAAGCTTTTGAAAACTACGGAGGGCTAGGGCGAGGGTTTGAACCCCTTGAGGCAGGAGGGGCATGGTACGACCTCTTTCCCCATAAACCTTCGCCAACATGGTCTTTGGGAGCAACGGCAAATGCTGCCTTCCGCGCTAGTATCTTTCACCACCCTAACATCGGCCTGATGGACGAAGTTCTAGGGCCAGGAATGCCCTCTGGTGTCGGCGAGGATACCTATGTATTTTACAAGGTTTTAAAGGCCGGATATACCATCATTTATAATCCTAAAGCCTTTGTCTGGCACAAACATCGCAAGACTCGACAAGCCCTAGAACGACAACTCTATAGCTACAGCAAAGGTCATGTGTCGTACAACCTCACCACATGGTTGCACCATGGCGATTGGCGAGGACTAGCTCAAATTCTATTAGGTTTACCCTATGCCCACTATTATCGAATTAAGGAGTATATTCTCAAGCGAAGCGACTACCCTCTCTCCCTAATTTGGCTAGAAATTCGTGGCAACCTGGCAGGGCCATGGTCTCTTTGGAAATCCTATCGGCGCGTGAAGAGACTTGGTCGGAGTCAACCTTACATTCCAGTTCACGCCAGAAGTCAAGACATAACAGAACAGCAACTTATCAATTCAAGATCTTCCTCTCGTAAATCTTTCCAATCCTCAAATACAGCTCTTTCAGCCTGTGACAGAGAATGATCTTTAAAGAAACATCCAACCTGTATAAACAGAAGTTCCCCTTGCAGAATCTTGGCTATCTATATGATTTGCTGCGATCGCTGGTCGATCGCGACATGAAGCTCATGTATAAGCGATCGGCTCTGGGCATTGCCTGGACGCTGATTAGCCCGCTACTGCAGCTTCTGGTTTTTGTCTTTGTCTTTCAGGTCATTATTAAAATTGATATTCCCCAATATTCCTCCTACGTGTTCACAGGACTCCTGGTTTGGAACTGGTTCCAAAATTCTCTATTCCAGGCCACGGGCATTATTATAAGCAGCCGTCCATTAATTAGACAGCCAGGCTTTCCCACTGCTATCTTGCCAGTCGTGGTAGTTACCACAGGGTTAATCCACTTTATTCTAGCGTTGCCGGTGCTGGTCATCTTCCTACTAATTGACGGGGTCAAATTTACGCCAATTTTGCTGGCATTACCGCTGCTGCAGCTGATTCAATTTGCCCTTACCGTGACGTTTTCCTATTTTTTAGCTTCCCTCAATGTCACCTTCCGGGATACCCAACACACCCTAGGGGTTTTACTTCAATTTTTGTTTTACCTAACCCCCATCTTCTACGAACTCAGCAACATCCCCGATCGCTACTGGTTCATCTATGGGCTCAACCCAATGGTGCATATCGTGACCTGCTACCGACAAATCTTGATGTGGGGCACCCAGCCAGATTGGCTGGCCCTGCTCATTATTTCGGCAATAACGCTGTTGTTGCTACCGGTTGGCTATCGTCTCTTTCAGCGCCAGAGTCTGCGATTTGTGGAGGAAATCTAGGATGGGCGCTGCGATTTTGGTCGAGAATTTAGGCAAGCGGTTCAATCGCTACCATACGGCGAAGCCGCTTACGCTTATGGAAGCGGCACTCGCAGGTCTGCGACGGATCAAGCCCATCGAAGATTTTTGGGCATTGCGGGGTGTTTCCTTTGAGGTCGCAGAGGGGGAAATGCTGGGGGTGATTGGTCATAATGGGGCTGGCAAATCGACTCTATTGCAAGTGCTAGGCAAAGTAGCCTATCCCAACGAGGGACGCATCAAAATGCGAGGGCGAATAGGAGCACTGCTGGATCTGGGGGCAGGCTTCCATGGCGACCTGACCGGGCGCGAGAATGTGTTTGTCACAGCAATTGTGGGTGGGCTGCCCCGTCGCGAGGTGGCGCGGAGATTTGACCAGATTGTTGCCTTTGCTGAGTTAGAAGCATTTATTGACAATCCAGTACGCACCTACAGTTCTGGGATGATGATGCGGTTGGCTTTTTCGGTAGCTGTGCACACAGACCCTAAGATTTTGCTGGTGGACGAGTTTTTGTCAGTGGGGGATTTATCGTTTCAGACGAAGTGCCTTAACCGCATTATGGATATGAAAGAACAGGGCTGTTCCATCGTGCTGGTGTCCCATGACGTGGGGCAGGTTGAGCGGTTGTGCGATCGCGCCCTATGGCTCAAGCGAGGCACAGTCGTTGCCTATGGCGAACCAGCGGTAGTTGCTGGGCAGTACACGATGGAGATGCGATCGCAAACCGAACAGCGTACTCCCCATTGCTCAAAACGAATCACAACAGCTGGCACGGAACTCCGGGTTAATGAAAATCGCTTTGGTTCCTTAGAGGCAGAAATCATGGAGGTTCGCTTCCTCCCTAACAATAGTTTGACGACCGGCGAGGCTATTTCCATTGAGATCGACTATCAAACTCATCGACCTTTGGATAGCGCCATTTTTAGTGTCGCGATCAGTCAAGAAAATGGCGAAATTTGCTTAGACGTAAATACCCTTGCCATGGGTATTCCTTATATTAAACTTGAGGACCGAGGCACTATAAAACTAACCCTTGACCGCCTTGATTTACGGGGAGGCAACTATTTCGTAGACGTGGGCATTTATCAGCAGGAATGGACCTATGCCTTTGATTACCACTGGCATGTCTACCCCCTAACAATAAATTCGATGTTGGAGTCCAATGGCGTTTTGATGCCTCCCATGCGCTGGGAACTTGTGACTTCGGCTTTAATGCGATAATATACAATGCTTTATTAAAAGCTCTTCCACTGAATGATTGAGCCTTGCTACGTAGCATTGAATTGGAGAAGTAATCTCCCTGTAAGTCTTGTAATTCTATTGCTACAACCGTCCGAAATATCTAAATATCTTACCCCACAAAGAGAATATATTATGATTCATAGCAAAACATATAAACGGAACTTGCTAATCAACTGTGTTTTCATGGTGATTTTAGGCTTAACTATAGCTTTGTTAACCGTTGCTTATGTATCACAGGAAACTTTTTTTCAGTACTGGGATTATGCCCAATACCAAGACATGGCGACACATAAAGCTATTTACTTTCGCGAACTCCCAATTAATCAATGGTTTGAAGCCGTCAAGACTATATGGGAGTCAACCTACAGAGATTACAGTGATTATCATACCCTTCTTAGCATTCCCTTCATTTTATCCTTTGGGAATTCCCGAGTTGTTTATATTCTGAGCCTTGCCATTCTTTATTTCATGCCGCTAACCTTGCTACTGGGGAAAATAGCTAATCAACTAATTGATTCTCACCCTCGAGCGGTGTTTTGGTCTACTGCTTATATCAGCGTATTGACTCCAGCAGCTTGGCTGCCGATGCTTCGTGGATATCCTGATATAGCTGCCTCATTGTTTACAGTTGCCGCAGTACATGTCTATCTGCGTGATCAAAAGTTGCAGAAAAAATGGCAGTTTCCTCTTATAGGTTTTTGCCTGGCTTTTGCCATCTTATTTAGACGTCATTTCGTTTACAGTGGAATTGCTTTTTTTGCAGCAATCATTTTTGAATCTCTATGGGATTTTATCGAAAGCCTAAAAAGACAGGACAGGGAAAAAAATAGAAATTTATCCGATCGAATCTTTAGAATTGCTCTTTTAGGCTTTACTACCTTTGCTCTCTTAAGTTTATTTGGGCTTCCATTCATTGTCCGTGTTATTTCAACAAACTTTACTGAACTCTATGCATCCTATGAGCAACCAATCAATGTAAGTATTCAATACTATCGAGGATACTACGGTTGGATTTGTATCATCCTTGCCATTTTGGGAATTATCTCAGGTGTTCTAAATCACGTCATAAATCGAAGTGTAGCCCGATTTATCTATTTGTTTTTTATTCTTTTGACTCTTCAATGGATCCTAATTGTAAAGCAATTAGGCTTTCATTACTCAATGCACTTCACTCCTTGGATTATTCTAGGATTATCAGCATTTGCTTGGACTGTTTGGGAAACGCTGAAAAATAAAGTATGGAGGAAGATTGCGATATTAATTTTTTCTCTATATATGTTCCTCAACATGTTTATATCTCTTATGCCAGTCAATATCCTCTTAAAAACAGAAATAGGACCTGTTCTTTGGAATACCAACTTATGGAAACTTTTTGCAAACAACAATCCCCCCTTTGAACGTTCAGATGAAGAAGCATTATCAAAATTGGTAACTCATCTTCGAGAAATTTCAGAACCGGATGATCTGATATATGTAGCGGCTTCTTCCTCAATTGTGAGTAGCGATCTTCTCTGGCACGTTGATCGAGCTTTACATGAAGATTTAATGGCTTACACAGCTAATAGCTTTTGGTTTAGCAAGGGTCTTAGCATCATACAGTGGACTCCTTTCGCTGATTCGCGAGATCCTTATCCCTTGGAGAGACTTTTATCTTCTAAATATGTTGTCATAGCGACTCCTCCTCAGTATCATCTGCGGGTTGAAGAGCATGATGTGGTTAGATCGGTTGTTGATATATTTACAAAAAAAATTGCGATCGCTCAAGACTTTGTTCAGATACCAGAAGAATTTCTTTTGGAGCAAGGGGTGACAGTTAAAATTTTCAAGAGAATCAATGAGACTTCTTTGTCTACAACTATTCAAACTCTCAGACTAATGGAGCAGTACACAGAAACGCGCCCTGGAGGTCAACTAAATTGGTTGATAACTCATGGCTCAGCTAATTCTCGCCTCAAAATCGAACAAATTTCTGACCAGATCTATAATATCCAAATTTTTCATGACGCCCAATCGGAACCCATTAGCTATTCTTTGCTGTATTTAGATCCTCAGCTAGGAAAAAGCCAAATTGTGGGCGAACTTAAAACCGTCGAGAAATGTACTAATGATTTAAGCCTGGTGTTTTCAATTTTCAATTCACAAGGAGATCTGGTAGCAATGAAGGAACAAAAGGTTAAACCTACAGAAGAATCTGGTTTTTCAATACCGTTACTCATCCCTGTGGTTGAGGAAACCTATGCTATGCTGACAATTGCTGAAAATCCAGTTAATATAAATAAAAAATGTGATTGGGTAATAAACGGCCTATCAATCCAAGCCAACTAATCATGAAATAGCCGATTTGCCCTTTCATTTATTCTTATCTCTTATTGTTGATTTTCTTATGGCAAAATCAAGATCTTTATTTATTTTTATCTTTGCATTTATCTGTATTTCTGGCACCGGGCTGGTATTTTACTGGCTTGGTAAAGTTGATCCTGAAAAAATACAAGCACTCTTGAAACTCTCAGGTATTTGGGCTCCCCTGACCTATATTCTTTTGTACGTGATAGCTACAATTCTAATTCTACCTTCTACAGCTCTTAATTTGACAGGAGGTGCGCTTTTTGGGATATGGATGGGGACATTCTGGACAAGTTTGGCAGCAATATTGGCGGCTACCATTTCGTTTCTCTTTAGCAGGACTATAGGCCGGGAAATTACAGCGAAGAAACTAGCTGAGCGATGGCAAGCTTTGGATGCTGAGTTATGCCAAGGAGGACTTTTCTACATGTTTGCCATTCGGCTGATCCCAGTTATGCCTTATGGCCTAGTTAATTCTGCTGCAGGATTAACATCCATCAGCTTTAAGGATTATATTTTGGGTACCATTTTAGGCACAGTTCCCAGTGTCTTACCTTTTGTAATGTTAGGAAGCTCTGGGTTAAAGGCTATTCAAACAGGAAAAATCTTGCCGTTAGTTGGAGCCTTAGCAATTATAGGAATTTTGCTCGCTACTTCAACTTGGTACCAACGCCGTCGCTCTCTAAAGCGCATCAATACCCGTAAATCGTCTCGCTAGTATTCTAATATTTATAGGATCATCATGGAACCCAAGTATTCATTTATAGTCCCTATTTATAACGAAGAAGATACGATTTCTGAGCTATATCGTCGTATCAGCATGATTATGGCTCGAATAGACGGCGAGACTGAGGTTGTTTTGATTAACGACGGCAGTCGAGATCGCTCATTAGAACTTATGCGAAAACTCCATTACGAAGACCCTCGTGTGAGCTATTTAAGCTTAGCGCGAAACTTTGGGCATCAAGTTGCTGTAACAGCGGGGCTTAACTTCGCCCGTGGTCAGGTAATTATCGTCTTAGATGCCGACCTGCAAGATCCTCCAGAGCTAATCCCGGATATGATTGAAAAGTGGCAGCAGGGTTATGATTTGGTATATGCCCAACGAACTCAACGTCGCCGCGAAGGTTGGGTTAAGCGCTTAACAGCTTATTGGTTCTACCGAATATTACAGTGTCTTGCGGACGTGAATATTCCAGCTGACACCGGAGATTTCTGTTTAATGGACAGAAAGATTGTAGATATTTTAAATGCTATACCCGAACGTAATCGCTATATTCGAGGCCTCAGAGCATGGGTTGGCTTTCGACAGACAGTAGTAAAATTTGAGCGGGATCCCCGCTATGCAGGTGAGGTAAAATATACCTTTAGAAAATCCTTAACTCTTGCCATTAATGGACTTGTTTCGTTCTCAATAGTACCATTAAGACTGGCAACTTATATCGGCCTTTTAACTGCCGTAATGGCCTTAATAATGGTTGTGCTAGTTCTATATTGGCGCTTTTCTCAACCAGACTCTCCACTCACAGGATTTGCCCTTATCGGGATGGCAGTTTTTTTTATTGGGGCTGTGCAGCTGGTTTGTATTGGGATATTGGGAGAATATATTGGCCGTATTTATGAGGAAGTCAAAGGCAGACCCATGTACACTCTAGCTGAGGTCAAAGGGTTTGGCATTTCAGGTGGCGAGACATCCCGTATTTGAATTAGAAACACTATTCTCTTCACTAGTTCTAGAAGAAAATCCCTTTAGCTAGTCGTCTGCTTTTTACTCTCTTAAAAAATCTGGCTTCCATTCGTAGGCTCCAATATCATATTGATTGCCCTGGGGAATGGGAGTCCCATAAAAGTCATATCTTCCAGGATCGATATCGAACAATTCACTCAAATTAACTCCTTGATCAATAAGCCGTGAGCTTGCAGGCAGATACTGTCGATTAGATATTTCTCCGACAAGTTGTGTCCCTGATATAAAGTTGTCATTGGTGCCTATAAGTTGTGGGTCAACGTTCTGCTCCATAGATTGAAACTCAAACTCTTCCTGCCCAGTTGCTATTCTCCACTGCTGCAAATTCACATACAATTGATTTCCCCAACGAATCTCGGGAGGGTCATTACCGCTATAGTAGTTATTCCGAATAAATCTAATAGAATCAGGATAAACCAGTTGCTGCTCGGCAACTTCAATTAAAGCTGAACGCTCTGACTCAAAGTGATTATTACATACTAATATTCCATCTGCACTCAAGCTTTCAACCCCATAGTTGACTATCTTGAGCGCCAATGAATCCTCTTTAATTAATTCATTCGAAATTACTGTGTTGTTATAAATAGTCAAATCTTTTATTTTTCCATAGAGATAAATGCCTGCATAGCTGTTTCGAAGGCCGTCATTATGACTCACATTGTAGCGAATAACGTTGTGAGCATGATTCGAGTTGTTTACTCCATGAGAAAGCAAATAGCCTGCGCCTTCATTATCATGGGAATAGTTATACTGCAGGACTGAGAAGGATACATTCTGATCTAGATCAAATCCGTCACCATCAACCAAACCTCCTGTTTGATTATGATAAGATTCATTGTGTTGAATAGTTATGTGAGATGAATCATAAGTCCAGATCCCTACAGGGCCAGAGGCAGAATTATTGAAGCGCCCGTTATTATAAGCGAGAGAATATTCAATTCTTCCGTGATCGACACCTCCTAGAACTATGCCATTTCCCGTGGGATTACGCTCTCCAGCTATACCAAAGTTATCAAACGCCTCTACATAGGAGATATTTATGTTCTGATGCGTATTCGCTTCCTCTGCATAGACGATTATGCCACTATTTCCATTGTTGTGCGTAATCACAGATTTTATCGTCACATCTCGATAGCCAGATTGATGATTCCAGCCCCCAATCAGTATTCCACTCTCATGAAAACCAGCGACAGAAACTCTCTCAATATAAACGTGTTCAAGGCGGATATTATTCGGCAAATCGTTGAAAAAGTTAATTCCGCTGCCATGATTGATAGATTTATCTTGAGATATAAAGTCGATATCTATAATACTTATTCCACTGGTATTGTGAGCCCAAAGGCCATCATATTCATTTGAAAAAATAGTTGCCCTCCCCTCTCTGTAGGAACTAATAAGGATAGGGGAATCCGTAGTTCCCACGTCATCCACATCAAATTCAAGCCCGCCTTCAAATAAACTGCCGCCTTGGAATAGAATCTGGTCGCCGGGAGCAAAGCTCATGTGATTTACGCGGGCTGTTGTTTTCCAAGCATGACTGGGTGAATTGCCTGTGTCAGAATCGTCTCCAGAAGGGCTAACATAGTAGGCTCTTCCGCCTTGAGAACTATAGCCCTGAGCCACAGAGAAGTCATCTAACGAGGAAATTTCAAAAGCAGTATTTGCAAAGGCGGGGAAATTGCTGGCAATGATAACGAAAAATAACCCGAAAATCGCAACCAGGAAATAATGGATTTGCCTTGCTCGAAGATTCATATATTTACAAGAAGTGTAATTCTACGAAAGAAAATTTCAATCAGCTACTAGAATATAGAATAGAAAATCGTCTGGCTACTCTGACTGAACATGCTAATGCTTATGGAGCGTCAACTTATGCAATATCGTTTTTGATCAGGTATGGCCTAATTCCTTCGCCTCCCCAGCATTAGTCCGAGCATCTGCCGTTAGTATGCAAGAGGTTTCATAAGTTGTCTGCTGTACATCCTGACCTATTTCGCCCATGCCTGACTCTCGCCCTGCTTCGATCGCTAAAATCGTCAGTCGGTTTCAGAAGACGGCGGATCCTAAACGCCGCTACGAGCAGCTCCTCTGGTTTGCCAAAAAGCTGGACCCCATGCCCGAGGAATACAAGGTGCCCGAAAACAAAGTGCCCGGCTGCGTCTCTCAGGTGTTTGTCGTGGCTGACCTGGTGGAGGGAAAGGTGGTCTATCAGGCTGATTCTGACGCACAGATCACCAAGGGGCTCGTAGCTCTGTTGATCAAGGCTCTCAATGGGCTCACCCCGGAGGAAATTATCACCCTCACCCCTGACTTCATCACCGAGACTCAGCTCGATGTCAGTCTCACTCCCTCTCGAGCCAATGGGTTTTACAACATATTCAAGACCATGCAGCTGAAGGCC
>JBGSNT010000172.1:0-31338 GCA_041739575.1 Nodosilinea sp.
CCCCCATGCAGGCCAGTCTCACCCCCAGCAGTCTCTTTGCCCTCTTTACAGCCCTGGTGGTGCTGGCGGCGGTACCGGGGGTGAGCGCCTTGACGGTGGTGGCCCGGGCCGCCACCTACGGGTTGACCCACGGGGTACTTACGGCCCTGGGCATTGTAGCGGGGGATATGGTGTTTATTGCGATCGCCCTGGGCGGTCTGGCGCTGATGGCCGAAGTCCTTAGCCCCCTGACGGTTCTGCTGCAGTACATAGCTGGGGTTTATCTGATCGGGCTGGGCGTAGGTCTATATCGATCGCAGGCCACCCCAGGCCAAACCCTAGAGGCAGCAGACTCCTCCTGGCTGTCGAGCTTTTTGCTGGGGCTGTCGATTACCCTGGGCGACCAAAAAGCCACCCTGTTTTACCTGGGCTTTTTGCCGGCCTTTGTGGATATTGCCACCCTGTCTTGGCTAGACGCCGCCATGCTCATGGTCACCACCTTTATAGCTGTGGGTGGGGTTAAGGTGGCCTATGCCCTATTGGCAGCTCGGGCGCGATCGCGCCTTCAGCAAGGTATTCAACCGAGACTGCGGCGGGGCATAACGGCGATCGCCAGCGTCACCATGGTTGCCGTGGGGATAGTTCTGCTGATTACGGCCTGATCCTACCCTCAGACTGACTACTACCCCATGTCCCACTGCCCGCCAGCCACCGCCCTGCACCGGCCAATTTTATCCCTTGAAGGGAAGTTCTAAGTTCTGCGGCGGGGATTTAGCCGAGGTTTTGGAGAAATCTGCTTGGCCTTGGGAATAGCTGGCAAAACAATCCTAAAAAGCGCGGTGTAAAACTCCTCAGGTCTCGGGGAATTGTAGATGGCAAACTGGCCGCTGCTAAGGAGCAAGCCCTTGAGATCCTTCGCATAGCCCCTTCGCTTCACCAACTCTTCCAGCTCTAGGCCATGGCTTGCCTCGAACCGTTGACAGAGAATAGACCGGCTCATCCAGGGGCGATCGGCCTCGGCGGCACCACGGGAAACTATGGCCTCAAGCTCCTGAATCAGGCTTTTTTTAGAAGAAAACAGCGACGGATCGTCGAGAGGTTGCACGTTAGGAAACCGCCAGTTAGCGGCCAGAAGATATTTCCATACCTACAGAGATGGGCGGCTAGGTTCCCAATTTTTTAAGGTGTGGCTTTCCCGATAAAAAGCAGTAAAAGACAGCGGCAATCCCTACTGGCGATCGCCGGGGGCAGCCGACAAATTGGGGAGTTCTTCTAGGTTCACCGAGGCCAGGCTAGGCTGGCGATCGAGACGCAGCGCCTGGGCCAGGGCTGCTCGCTCCTGGGCTTTTTGCACCAGGGGCTCTAGCTGCTCAGCGGATAACCCGCTCAACAGGCTCAGCTCTTGGCGGCTCAACCCCCGCAGCAGCATTTCGACACACCAGGTGGCCCTCGCCTGCTCAAGGGTCAGCGGTAGACCACTGGGCGAGACAATGGTGGCAGTCACCTCAGCCCAGAGTTGCCGCACCCGCAGGGGGGTGATGGGTCGGTCGTCTGGCCCCAGGAATAGGGACGGGGATGTATCGCTGCGCCCCTTCAGCCAGCGAGTCAGCGGGTTTTTGGTATAGGTGCCGTAGCGCTCCCCCAGGATCCATTGATTGAGGGGCACCTGGCGGAGCTGGGGGCCAACCAACAAGATATTTTGGCTACTGTCGTAGAGAGCGCTGGCTCGGGTTAAGAGAGGCACCTCGGCGGCGGCTACCCCCGCTCCCAGCAGCACGTAGACCAGGGCATAGGTCTGGGGATCGGCTTTGCGGGCGACCTGCATGATCTGGTGCACGATCGGGGCTGGTAAATCGATCCAGGTCTCCGTGTTGAGACCGGCAGAGGCCGGCAGGGTTTGCTCTAGGGCGCGATCGCCCTCCGCCAGCGGAGGCCGTAGGCTGAGCAGCCAGCTCACCAAACTATCGATAAAGGCCTCGCGGCTGGGCCAGAGGCCGTGGGGTTTGACGCCGTCCTCGGTCCTGCCTTCGGCAGCGCCCTCCATCGTGCTGTCGATGGCGGCGCAGCCCAGCAGCAGGGCCATGACCAACCCCGCCACCTCCTCGGGGGGCAGCCCAAGAGCATCTTGCGGACCCAAGAGCGCCTCCAGATACTCGGCAATAAAGTCGCGAATGGTTTGCAGCCGTTGCCCCATAGCCTGACTGTTGTCGGCGGAAAACTGCCCGGCCTCACCGATCACCGATCGCACCAGTTCCGAGAGCCGATCGAGAGCGCCTAGGCACTGGGTCAGCACAGTCTGCAGGGACCGCTCGAGGGGAGCCTGCTCCAGGGTCGTTAGATCAATACGATAGTCAGGGCCAGACAAGACCTCGGCCTCGGTCATCACCGCCGCAAGCAAGCCATGCTTGCTGCCAAACTGACGAAACAACGTAACTTCGTTCACTTCGGCCAGATCGGCCACCTGGCGAGTGGTAGTAGCCCCCACCCCCTGACTGGAAAAAAGCTGAAAAGCTGCATCTACAAGCTTTTGTCGGGCCGATTTACGCTGAGTCGCCATAGAAAAAAGAAAGCAACACTTGCATTTTATCAGAAACCTTTGCTAAGGTAGCAATGTAAGCAGCACTTGCAAATGACTTCGGTTATTTCCCGGCGGGCTAAAACAAGCCAGGGCAATGGGCTTACGACGTCGCTTAACTAGCCCCTTAGGCCGACGGTTTTAACCCTACAAGTACTTAAGGACTTGCCATGACAACATCGATTAAGCCGCCCCTACAAAAACCGGGCATTGCTGACCTGGATTGGACCCTAGTGGGCTTTTTGGGCATTATTCACGGCGTTGCCCTGCTGGCCCCCTGGTTCTTTTCGTGGTCGGCCCTGGGAGTGATGGTGGCCCTGCACTGGCTATTTGGCAGCATTGGCATTTGCCTGGGCTACCACCGGCTGCTCACCCACCGCAGTTTACAAGTGCCGCGATGGCTAGAGTATGTGTTAGCCACCATCGGCGCTATGGCGCTCCAGGGGGGGCCGATCTTTTGGGTGGCGGGGCATCGCCAGCACCACCTCTACACTGAAGATGCCGAAAAAGACCCCTATGCCGCCAGCCGTGGGTTTTGGTGGAGCCACATACTGTGGATGGTCTATCGCAACCCAGCGATCTTTAACGGGCAGATTTACCGCCGCTACGCCCCCGATATTGCCCGCGACCCCTACTACCGCTGGCTCGATCGCTACTTTCTACTGCTGCAAGTGCCGATTGCGATCGCCCTCTTTGCCCTGGGCGGCTGGGCCTTTGTAATCTACGGCAGCTTTCTGAGAATTGTTACCCTATGGCACTCAACCTGGCTGATTAACTCCGCCACCCACATGTGGGGCAAGCGTCGCTTTCACGTCGAGGACGGCTCTCGCAATCTCTGGTGGACCGCCCTGCTCACCTACGGCGAAGGCTGGCACAATAACCACCATGCCTACCCCAACGTGGCCCCCGCCGGCTGGCGCTGGTGGGAAATCGACGTCACCTGGTACGCCATTCTGGCCCTAGAAAAGTTGGGTCTGGCCAGGCGGGTGGTGCGTCCCCCAGCCGAGGCCCTTGCTCTGAGCCAGCGGTAAGCGATAGTGGGAATAGTTTTGCGATGGCATTGGACTGGTTAGAACACTGTTGGCTATCAGGTCTTGACCTCAAGGAATGCCGCGATCGCACTTTGTTCTAACCCTCAGTTCACTGGCAATACCGGTACCCTACTTTGAAACCCCATGCCCTCTTTTCTCAAGAGGCATGGGGTTTCTTCGGCTAGCTTATTGCAGGTTCTAACGCTTGGCGCTGAGGGGCTTGACGCTGAGGGGCTTGCCCCAGATGGCATCGCGAGCGTTCAATGGCCAGACGGCGGGCCTTCAGCGGATGGGTCTACCGGATGAAAGCGGGGATGGAGGCGATCGCGCACTAGCTTCCCCCGGCCCAAATGCTGCTCCACAATCCTCGGCACATCCTCGGGGGTGACTCGGCAGTACCAGGTGTTGCCGGGCGAGACCTGAACGGTAGGTCCGGCGCTACACTGGCCCATACAGTCGCTCTCAGTCACCAAAGTAGTTGGGCTTTGATACCGCTGAAACGCTGCCAGCACCATAGCCGAGCCGCCGCGATCGCAGGACCGATGCCGACACACCTGCACCAGCCAGCGCTTTGGGCGAGGGGAAAGGCCATCTATCGCCATAAGCTTGAACCCGTAATGTAATCCCAGCCTGGCACATATTTCTAGCAGAGTCAGGGGGCCGATCGGGTTAGTCAGAGCATGGGGTCGTCGCTGTTGCCACCGTTTGAGGTGGTAACGGCAATGGGCGTGGGATTTGAGGGTTAGAATTGGGCCAACTAGACCTCTTGCCGGGCTGTCTAGGCCTGCTGAGGTGCCATGCAGAGACTTACAAAATGATGCAGATCTGGGTAGATGCGGATGCTTGCCCCAATGTGATTAAGGAAATTCTGTTTCGAGCGGCAAAACGGGTTGAGGTTAAGACAACCCTGGTCGCCAATCAAGAATTGCAGATTCCAGGATCTGACTATATTGAAGCAGTGCAGGTGCGATCGGGGCTAGATGTGGCCGACAACTACATTGCCCAGCATTTAGAGCCAGGCGATTTGGTGATTACGGCAGATATTCCCCTGGCGGCGGATGCGATCGCCAAGGGAGCCTACGCCCTCAACCCGCGCGGCGAGTTCTACGACCAGGGCAATATCCGCGAGCGCCTGTCGATGCGAAACTTTTTAGATGAGCTGCGCAGCGGCGGGGTAGAAACCGGCGGGCCGCCCCCGTTTAGCCAGCGCGATACCGAAGCCTTTGCCAACCAGCTCGATCGCTTTTTGAATCGTCATGGCTCTCAAAAGCCGTAGGGTACTTCGATACTATGAACCCAGCATGACTGATTCAGAATTGGATCGACCTGAATCTCCTTAGATTTGCTCATGCCCAGCTTGAAGATCAGACCCTCAGTCCATCTAGGCTCAATTCTGGCAATGCCTAAAAGGCGTATATTAAGATAGACGGGCTAGCTCAATATTAAACTCTCTAAATTAGTAGGGTGGCATGAAATCCCTTCAGGACATTCAGCAGCAATTACAGTCAGGGAGGTTTGAATTTACGCGCCATACATTTAAGAGAGCTATTGAGCGAAACATCAGCGATCGTGAAATCTGCGAACTGTCGTCTACCCTAGAGATTATTGAAGACTACCCAGAGGACAAATATTCGCCGAGCTGTTTAGTTTTAGGGTTTACCGTTTCGGCACGAGCGCTGCATATGCAGGTTTCTCGAATGGCATCAGATATGGTGAAAATTATTACTCTCTACGAACCTGATGAAGCCAGCTGGATTAACTTGAGAACTCGGAGGTAAGGATGTTTAAGTGTCATGTTTGTGGATCGACTAAACCAACTACAACATATGTAACTGAGGTTTTCAATATCGATAGCAAGTTTTACCTGGTCGAAAATATTCCGGCTACGGTGTGTGCTAGCTGTGGTGAGGAGGTATTTAGCCGGGAGACTACAGAGAGTATTCGCGAGATGCTGCATGGAGAAATTGAGCCTAGCCGTTCTATCTCTGTCGATGTCTTTGCCTACCAACCAAAAGCATCTTAAGTAAACTATGGGAATTGGATCCCTGGCGGCGAATGCGATCGCAAAGGGTGCCTACGCCCTCAACCCGCGCGGCGACTTCTACGACCAGGGCAATATTCGCGAGCGCCTGTCGATGCGAAATTTTTTGGATGAGCTGCGCAGCGGCGGGGTAGAAACCGGCGGGCCATCCCCGTTTAGCCAGCGCGATACCGAAGCCTTTGCCAACCCACTCGATCGCTTTTTGACCAGGCACCATCAACCGTCATAGATACAGCGTGGCCAACCCAAAAGCGATCGCCTCCGTAGGTTAGTTGACCTGGGCGATATTGGCTGACTGCAGATGCCATTGCAACTGCTCTGGGGTAGCGCCTGGCACATCATTGACGCGACGAAGGCTGTAGCTGCCAATAAATCGCTGCGGCCTGCCGTTGGTCATTACCGCCGTCACCGTCACCGGAATCTCAATGAACAGTGACCCGACAGCTCCCTCAATTTCGCCAGGGTCACCCACGTCTACAGCTACAGATGAAGTGTCGGCAAACCCCTGCTCAAACTGTTCTAGGGACTGTTGGCGGGCCATGCCGTCGCCCTGCCACATGGCGTAAGCAGCGCTGTAGTCTCCACGGTTAATGGCACTGTAGTAGTCGCGAATGACCTGTATCGCCTCTTGCTGAAGCACGGTGGTATTGTCTTCAGAGGCTGGAGCACTGGGCTCCGTTGGGGATGGCTCGGCTGTCGCGGTGGGGGCAGGATCTGGAGTCGGTGACTGTGGGGTGGTACAGGCGGTCAACAGAGCCACAATCAACAGGGGCCATGCGAACATCACACGGAGCGGGTTTAACCTGAGCCGGGGGGAAATAGTCATAGCAAAAGCGGGCTAAGGGAGCGGCATCACGCTTATGACCCTATGGTAGTTTATCTGCGCGTAACGGATAGATAGCGTGGATGATCAGGGCTGATAAATGGGCCAAACCCAGCGTGAACACAGGGCAACACGTCAGTGCAAATGCCAAGACTTTAGGGTTCGCTGGAGCTATAAATCGAGCCGCCAGTTCCAGTACAGATTTTTTCTACACAGTCAACTCAAACCCCGGCAATAGGTTCTCTCCAGACTTGATCCTATTCAAGCTTCCATCGTCATGTTAAACGTGGAGTATATGCTGAAGATTGGGGAATCAGAAGCAAGATTTGCTTGCTAGAAAAGATTGGCGCAGAGTAATCATTCTTGGCATGTGTTGGGTTTCGCGCGCTCCACCCAACCTACATCTGCTCGATCGTTTTTTGACCAAACATAGCCCTAGAAGGCCGTAGCCTACGGCAGGGTATCGTCTTCAAACTCATCAAAGAGAGCTGCTAAATTACGCCGACCGTAGGCGATGCGAACAATTTTAATTCCATCTTCCCTTGGGTAATAGAAAACCACGTAATCAGCATAGATAAATCCCTTCAAGTCGGGAAAAATCCAAGAGTAGTCTTTTCCCATTTTTGGAAAGTTGGCAACTAGCTTGCACTTTTGGCGAATAGCGTCAAATAGCTGACTAGCTGCTCTCACATCATTTTCAGCAATAAAGTCACAGATTTCATTGATGTCTTGAACTGCCAACTCTGAGAATACGTAGCTGCCCATTATTGATCTTGTGGCATTTGATCAAGTTTTTCTTTCAGCTGTTGAAAGACAGCTTCGCCATCCACGACTTTGCCTTGGCGGATCTGCTCGGTTCCAGCAGCGATTTTTGTACGCAGTTCTGAAAGTGCTTGCTCCCGATGCTCGTTTTCCTCTAGCAGGCGAAAGGCGATCGCTAGCAATTCATCAATGCTTTCGTACTTGCCCTGCCTCAGCTTGGCAGCAACGAAGCGTTCTTGTTCAGGCTTTAAGGTGATTTCCATAGCAGCAGCGACCTGAGCGTAAGGGAAAATGCTCTTATGCTTACTCTATCTTATCTAACCCAGTTTTGTAGTTCGTAGGTTAGGTTGAGCTGGCGAAAACCAGAACACGAAGTTAGTTCAGGTTCCTGCCTGTTTATCGTAGCTCCGTGCTCAGTTGAGCGTGGGGTATATTCTGAAGATTGAGAAACCATAGGCAAGATTTGTTTACCAGAAACGTTGTCGCAGAGTGATAATTCTTGGCTTCGGCTCGTCACTGCCCTGCTTAGCGCATCGCATATTTAATAATCGTTCGGACATACATCCGGCTTTTGCTAAATTAAATTTGCCGCGCTAAAAAACGGCTCCCCTTCAAAATTTAAACATTCCAGTTTTTTGAGAAGTAGATTCTTTAGACTCAAACTATTATGCTCAACAAGGACACATCGCAGATCATAGCCATCCATCAAGATAATTGATTTTTCATGATTTTGCTTCAGCAATGGGGTTACATTCTTTGACCAACCATTAATTGACAAAAATAGTCCTAAAGTCTGCTTGCCTGATCGGCCAACCTTACCATAAAGGCTATCAAGCTGTCTTATGTCAGTTAGCTTCTCAGTCCATTTACATTCAACCAAATAGTACCAACTTTCGAGCTTAAAAGCACCATCTATTTGTTCACCGCCCTCATGTCTCTTAAAGCTCTTTTGTGTTTGTATGCTATAAAGAGAAAAAGCGCGCTCCAGTAAATCTTCAAGCAGAAAGCCTCTCTGCCTCTTATCTTGTGCGCTAATTAAAGTTGCAAACTCATCAAATTTCGCCGAAAGCTCTGATTGCATTAAAGAAAAATCATCGTCTTTTCCTTGATGTTCGCAATCCTGGCCTTTGGCCTCCCCTTTAAGTCTTTTCGAAATGCTTTGGCAGTCTTCAAGTAATATTTTATCTTCTGATTTGACACCCTGCTGGTTGATTAATCTCTTTGCCTCCCAATACTCTAGTAAACTTTCTAAAAGCACTCCTACTGTGAAGTTAGATTCCTGCTTCCAAAATGCTCGCAATCTATTTGCCTTCGAGCCGCTGTGATAGTCGTATTTTTCATCATATATGTTAATGCTGAGGTTTTCTAGTATGAATTCCTGTAAAGATCGATTGGTAAAATCCAAGACGTAGCCGCCACCCATTTCCAGTAGCTTTTCTAATTTAAGTCTTTCGATAGAAGTTAGATTTGCCATCGCTATTCTGTGTGTCAAATACCCAAAAAAGAAAACTCGCCTAATAACTACAACCGATCAACAAAGACGTTAAACGGTTGAACTTCCGATGCCCATCTAGTACATTGTTTCTTGCGGGGAATGGTTTAGACAGGGAATGAGAGAGGTACCAGCTCTCCCATTCCCCTAATCATTCCGACTTAATCGAGCTAAGCCGCAATGACTAGACCTATTTTAGTTCTAGCCTTCGGTATGGCACCCTTACGGGATGCTCTAGGCGGTTCCCCGTTTTCTTTACCGAAGGTGAACTCCCATGACCTATGAATTTCAGCTGCCCGTGCGCAGCCAAGAGCTGGTGCGCCTGATTGCCATTGGCGATCATGGTGCCGTGCGCGACACCATCCACCAGCTCGGTGCCCTCGGCTATGCCGACCCCGATCGCTGGTCTAAGCTCATACCCACCGGCCGCGAGGGCGAATACCTCTCCATCCACACCCGCCGCTACGCCCCAGCGCTAGAGTAATCAAAAGCCCCGGAGGAATGGTTCCTCCGGGGCTTTTGACTAACAATGCCTGACTAAATCGCAAGGCCCAACCGCAGCCCCAAAAAGGCGTGGACAAACATCACCGCCAGGGCCACGCTGCCCAGGTAGGCGTGGGCGGTCCGCAGAGAGGCTTTGCCACCGCCAAACTTGGTGAACGAAATCGCCCCATTGATGGCCAGCAGGCCAATCACTAGCCCGCCAGTCCAAAAGTGAGGGCTTTGGAAGATTTCTTTCTCTTGCATCACCAGCGACAGCACGCCGCCGGTATAGCCCAGGGTGATGAAGGTAAACATCCACAGGGCCAGGCGTTTGTGGGTGTGGCGGTTTTCTGCCTTTTTCTCCGCATCATCGTCGCCGATGCGGCCCTTCCAGCCCAGGTAGGCAGTAAAGCTGCCCATGACAAAAATCACAATGCCCATCATGGCCGGGTGGCCCCAGTGGACAATCGGTTCGGGGGTGCCAAACCCGGCAAAAAAGTCAGCGATGGGCTGTAAATAGCCGCGAATAGTAGAAACCATGGTTATCTCCCAACAAAGCAGTGCAAAGCGCCACCCCTAAGGTGCCATATTTTCTCGGTCTGAAGGAGGAGATAGCAATTAATTAGATGGGTAATGCCTGGATCAGCCGGGCCAGTTCTGCCGAAGGGGTAGGGGCGAACGGTGTTCGCCCTAGAAGGGATACTTACACAACAATCCCGTGCCTTATAAGGGGTTTTGGACAGACGGGATTGGGCAAACAACCGTTTGCCCCTACAGGTAACATTGCCCAGGCGACAACGCCAGAGACACAATCGCCTGGACAGGAAACCGTGGCAATTTCACCAGAAAGCTTTACTTAAATTGATTGAATTTCTATTTTGCCTATTAAAATAAGGCTATGGAGCTAGATAGCCTTGACATCAAAATCCTGTCGCTACTCTGTCAGCGGGGGCGCATGACCTGGGCAGAGTTGGCGGGGCGGCTCGGGCTATCCGCTCCAGCGGCGGCCGATCGCGTCAAACGGCTAGAGGAGCGCGGCCTGATCACCGGCTACAACGCCCAGCTCGACGCCGAGGCCCTGGGGCTAAATTTGACGGCCTTTATCGCCGTGACCCTCGACCAGCCGCGCCATCGGGAGAGCTTTTTGGCGGCGGTGCAGACCTGTGCCGAAATTTTGGAGTGTCACCACGTGACCGGCGACGACGACTACCTGTTGAAGGTGCGCTGCTGCCACACTCGCGCCCTGGAGGCGCTGCTCACCAACGGGCTGAAGGCGATCGAGGGCGTGGTCAAAACCCGCACCCTGATTGTGCTGTCGACGGTGAAAGAGACTCAGGTGCCCTCCCTCGACCACCTAAAGGATTCCTAACTATCACCCCAACAGGAGGGGGCTATGGAAGGCTGGACGCTTTTAAAAGGCATGGGGCTAGGGCTGGCGATCGCAGCCCCCGTCGGCCCGATTGGGCTGCTCTGCATTCGGCGATCGCTCACCCAGGGGCAGCTGATGGGGTTGGTCACGGGGCTGGGAGCCGCCACCGCCGACGGCATCTACGGCAGCATTGCCGGGTTTGGGCTAACCGCCGTGGCCGATTTATTGGTCGATCATGGGTCAGTCCTACAGCTAATTGGGGGGCTATTTCTCTGTTATTTGGGGGTTTCAACCCTGCGAGCCGACCCCGCCTCTGAGGCGGCTCAGGTGTTGAGTCGGGGGCTATGGGGGGCCTACGCCTCGACCCTGTTCTTGACGTTAACCAACCCCGCGACTATTCTGTCCTTCATTGCAATCTTTGCCGGCCTCGGTATAGTAGGCAGCAGCACCTCATGGGCCGCTGCGATCGCCCTGATTGCCGGGGTGTTTTTGGGATCGGCGCTGTGGTGGCTTGGCCTGAGCTGGGGTGTAACGGTTTTTAGCCAGAGGCTGACACCAGCCCGGCTGAAGTGGTTAAATCGGCTGGCTGGCGCGGCCATTTTTGCCTTTGGGGTGGTTGCGATTGGGTTGACATTCAAAGGTTAAGCGCCGTTTTCTGCCTGCCCTCCTCCATTGAGATACTGCCTGTGACTATGCGATCTCAGTCTTTACAGATCATTTCCCCCCGGCCCAGGGCCAGACGCAGGTGGGCCGGTTGGGTTGGGTTGGGCTGTGCGATCGCGCTAATGCTCTGGCTGGGGCTCGCCCAGGTTGCCCCAGCCGCCCCCTCGGACCTAGTGGCCCAGTCCATCCAGGATTTGCAAAACAAGCAGAAAACCCTAGACCAGCAGCGCAACCAGCTACAGCAACAGCAGAACGAGCTGCAAAATCGCCAGGCCGACTCAGAATCTAACCTAGAGAACCTGCAAAACAGCATCGTCTACACCGCCAACCAAATCGCCGAAACCGAGTTTCGCCTCAGCCAGGCGGAGAAGGAGCTAACGGCCTTTGAGGCCCAGCTGAAAAAAGCCGAAGACGACTACGAGGAGGTACGCACAGGCACCGTAGGCCGACTTCAGTTTTTGCAGCGACAGCAGGGCAGTGAGGGCTGGGCCGTACTACTCCAGAGCCAAAACTTCAATGAATTTCTAGACCGCCAGTACCAGCTCAAACGAGTCTATGCCGCTGACCGCAAGGTGTTGAGTGACCTCAAGGCCAAAGCCGAAGCGATCGAAAAACAAAAAGCAGCCGTGGAAGAAAAGCGCAACCAGGTCGCCCTCCTGCGTCAGCAGTTCCTCTCCCAAAAGCAGCAGTACGAAGCCGAAGCCGATGAAGAAAAGCAGCTGATCACCCGTCTCAAAGACCGTCGCGGGGCTCTTGAGGCCGCTGAGGATCAGCTGGCCCGCGACTCCGAGCAAATTGCCAATCTGATTCGCCAAAAAATTGCCGCTAGCACCGGGGTAATTCGGGGCACCGGGCGGTTTGTATTTCCGGCTAACGCCAATATTTCTAGCGGGTTTGGCAATCGGGTTCACCCCATTCTCGGTCGCAGCCGCTTCCACGCGGGGGTAGACTTTGCCGCCGCCTACGGCAGCACCATTCGCGCGGCTGACTCGGGCCGAGTGATTTTTGCCGGCTGGTACGGGGGCTACGGCCAAGCGGTGATCATTGACCACGGCGGTGGGCTGAGTACCCTCTACGGCCACGCCAGCCGCCTGTTTGTCCAGGAAGGCCAAGCCATACAGCAGGGCCAGCCGATCGCTACGGTCGGGTCGACAGGGCTTTCTACCGGCCCTCACCTGCACTTCGAGGTGCGTCAAAACGGCAACCCCGTGAATCCGGCGGGCTACCTGTAGCTAGGCCCCCGCCTACCCACTGGCTACCCTAGCCGAGGCTCTTTTTGATGTGCTGCATAATGCGCGCCTTGCGGGGATCTTCGCTCTTGGCAGGAGTCACGCCGTCGAAGTTGATCTTGCTGGTCAGGGCGATGTGCTGCTTGATTTGGTCTTTGCTAGCCATAGAGATACCTCAGAGTAGGAACGACAGGGAAAAAGCCTGAATTTACCGGGGCCTAGACCCCGACAGATCAGCCTGGGGATCAACGTCCCAAAATTTTCTCCCTATAGATAATTTAGTGCATGTGCCGAGAGTTACTGCAAGCGAGGGGAATCAATGGCTGTATAGCAATGAAAGGGGCAAGGCTCCTGCTCGGCACTACCCTCGGAGAAATACCGTGTTTAGCTTGCGTACTGTTCTATTTGCCTTTGTGCTGCTAGCGCTGCTGCTGTTACTGGGGCGTTATCTCAAGCATCGAATTCGATGGTTTCAGCGGCTTTATTTGCCGTCGTCAATTGTGGCGGGGGCACTGGCGCTGCTGCTGGGGCCAGAGGTCTTGGGGGCGATCGCCTCTGCCGTGTTTGGCCCCGAGTCGCTGCTGGCCGGTGGTCTGTTTGCCGAAGACATTCGCGGGGTCTGGGCTCAGGCTCCGGGGGTATTCATCAATATTGTGTTTGCGGCCCTATTTTTGGGTGAAACGATTCCCCCGCCGCGAGAGATTTGGCGGCGGGCGGCCCCCCAGGTGGTGTTTGGCCAAACCCTGGCCTGGGGTCAATACGTGGTGGGCATTTTGGCCACCTTGATGATTTTGATACCGCTGTTTGACGCCAACCCGATCTCTGCCGCTCTGATTGAGATTGGCTTTGAGGGGGGCCACGGCACGGCCGGGGGCATGGCCGATACCCTGGTTGACCTGGGGTTTACTGAGGGAGCCGACCTGGCTATTGGTCTGGCTACAGTGGGGATTGTGTCGGGTATCATCTGCGGCACAGCACTGTGCGACTGGGGTCGCCGCCAGGGCCATGTGTCTACGGTCAGCCGCCAGGTGACGGAACCCAACGAAATTCCAGATCTAAATGTGCTGGCCGAAACGCCCGAAATTCGTCAAAAACGGGCTCAGCTGTTGCGCAACCTGTTGGTTGACCCGCTGTCAATTAACTTTGCCATTGTGGGACTGGCGATCGCCATCGGCTGGCTAATTCTAGAGGCGATGAAGTGGGTAGAGGCGCTCACCTGGGGCGGCGAAGGGGGCTTTGCGGTGTTTGAGTATGTGCCCCTCTTTCCGCTGGCCCTGATCGGCGGCATCATTACCCAGTCAATTCTCAACCGACTGGGGCTGGGGGCCCTGGTGATCCGGCCTATGGTGCAGAATATTGCCGGGGTGGCGCTAGATGTGGTGGTTATTGCTGCGATCGCCACTATTTCTCTGCGAGTGATTGGCGGCAACCTGGGCATCTTCCTGGTGCTCAGCGTGGTCGGCATTTTGTGGAACGTGCTCATCTTTCTGTGGTGGGCCCCGCGCATTTTTCCCAGCTACTGGTTTGAGAAGGGCATTGGCGACATGGGCCAGTCGATGGGCGTTACCGCCACCGGCATTCTGCTGCTGCGCATGGTGGACCCCGACAATAGCACCGGAGCCTTTGAGGGCTTTGCCTATAAGCAACTGTTCTTTGAACCGATTGTCGGTGGTGGTCTATTTACGGCAGCGGCCCCGGCCTTGATCGGCCGTCTAGGGCTGTTGCCTACCCTGGCGATCACGGGCGGGCTGCTGATATTTTGGTTTGTCGCCGGCTATGTGTTGATTCAGCAAGAGCGGCGCCGCCCCTCGCCCAGTGGCGTGTAAATGTAAATACTGACGGGCATATGAAGGCAGGCAGGCGGACGTTAGAGGAATTCTGCCACCAAAAATGGTCACCCTTCCCCCAGATCGCCAAACAGGCTGAGTTGTCGCAGGTTTGGGTCTGGGGCCGTCTTCTTGGGCTGGCGGCGGGGCCGGGGCGGCACGACATTCACATGGGCCACAAACCAGGTGCGCAGGGCCTGGGCTTGATCGGGGTCGAGGTTGGCCAGGGGCAGGGGCGGCGGAAACAGGGTTTCGGTGGGGCCAGAGGCCCAGGTCACTTCACCCCCATAGAGTTCGCTGCCAAAGGGGGTAAGGAGCTCAGGCATGGGGGCTAAAAAGGGCAGCAGATTGCTCGCATTGAGAAACTGGCCCCGCTGGGCCTCAAGCTGTTTGACCCGGCGCTGACGGGCCGACTTGTAGTTGAGAATAGGGGCGGGATAGCCCGACCAGTTGGGCGGACTGCCCAACTGGTCGGCGGGCACATCGGCCAGCTCAGGCACCCAGCGCTTGATGAAGGCCCCCTCGGGGTCGCAGCGATCGATCGCCACCTGGCCGGGGTTATAGATGCGGGTCCAGGTTTTGTCGACGCAGTGGGTTACGCCCGACTGCATGGCCCACTGGTAGTGGTCGATGGGGCAGTCGCCGTCGATTAGGTGGCGCATGAAGTGCAGCGCCCCATAGCGCCAGTCGATGCCCCCCAGGTTGCTTAAAAAGCTGGCGTAGATGGCGCGGGTGCGAAAGTTGAGGGCCAGATAGCCCCCGGTGGCCTGGAGACAGCGGGCCGCAGCATCGACAATGGGGAAGCCGGTGTGGCCCGTTTGCCAGGCGTGGTAGAGGTCAGGGTCGAAGTCCCAGCCGTCGTCGTCAAAGACGCGGTAGAGCGATCGCAGTTCCAGCTGCGGCAAATAGCGAAACCGCTGGGTAAACCCGTTGCCCCACCGCAGCCGCGAGATCAGCTGCTGGTGGCTGCGGCGCAGGCGGCGATCGCCCCGGTCGGGGGCATTGCGAACGGTCTGCACACATTCCCGCACCGAGATCACCCCAAACTTGATGTGGGGGCTGAGGCCCGTGGTGGCCTCGGCACTGGGGTAGGACAGCTGCCAGTAGTAGCGATCTGCCTTGTCGGCCAGAAAGTTTTGCAGCAGGGCGCGGGCGGCGGTGGTGCTGGCGGGGGGCAGGGGCTTATGGTCAGCCCGATGGCCCAGGGCGGCCAGGTCAGGGAGCGAGTCACTGGGAATATCTGGGGGCACCGGCACCTGCTGGGGGGTGGGGGTGAGGGGCTGGCCCATGGCGGCGTACCACAGCTCTCGGTACTGGGGATAGGGCACTAGCTCGGGGAGGCTGGCGGCGGGCTCAAACCAGCGAATTTTCATACTCCGCTGGGCCAGTGCCTGGCTGAGTCGAGCATCGCGTACCCGACCATAGATGCGCTCCACATCGGTGTAGGCATAGATGCCGTCAGCTTGGCAGGCTTGCACCAGGCCGGGGAGTACCTGCACGGGGTCGCCCGATCGCAGAATCAGTTGCCCACCCAGAGCTTTCAGGTCAGCGTCCAGGGCGTGCAGTGCCGCCAGCAAAAAGGCGACCCGCGCTGACCCGGTTTCGGGATGGTGCAGGAGGGCGCGATCGAAGACAAACACCGGCACCACCAGTCCCCGACCGGCCGCCCGCAGCAGGGGCTCGTGATCAGACACCCGCAGGTCGCGGCGAAACCAGACAATGGTTCTGTGCATAGCGGGTTACCGATCGCTGCCCAGGGGGTGACGGCCAGAATGGCATCTTCAAACCGTAACAAAAAATAAAGCGGCCTACCTTCAAGAGAATAGTATTTTTGTACTATACTGCTAGATAGAAATGTCCCTCTCTCTCCGACCTGCCCCCGACCTCGGTCCCTTTCCTCGGGTCCGCTACCGCTAGGCCGCAACATCGGAGTCGCCACCGTTTTCTAGCCTAGGCCGTAATACCTGCGGTGCAGTTCTCTGTGCCTAAATCCCCCCGGACAGAGCTTGCCGATTGGGCCGGCCACCGCGGGGACTGTATTCGCCCCTGGCTACCCTACCGGCAGAGTTGGGAACCCCTGAACAACCCCGCAACGGTAGACAGCAAAGGTCAACGCCATGGTTCAACATTCCCCCTACCCAGTCTCATCCCACTATCGTCCTGCCCCCCAAGGGTCGCCCCCGCTCCCTGGGCCGGCCCAGCGCCACCAGGTACAGCATCAGGTACAGCATCAGCAGGTGCAGCCTGCCCCAGGTCCCTACGGAGCCTATCCCCTGCGCCCTAGCGGCCCGGTCCCCCATGCCCCTCCGGCGAGGCCCCAATCCCGCCAGGTGCTGATGGCCGGGGGATCCATGCTGGCCCTGGCGGCCCTGGTCATTACCCCCCAGCTCAAGACATCCCAGGTGCAGCCGGCGGAGCCCTTTACCTGCATCAAGCAAGAAAATACCAAGGCATTGGCATCCCGCGACCAGCTCAAGTCCCTACTAGAGATCGAGCTACAATCCCCCAAGTCCACCGTGCAGAGCCTGCTCCAGCAGCCCTACTGTGTGCTCTCCCCCGGCAAAACTGAGGCGGGGCAGCCGGCGGATCGCGAGGCCTATCCCCTGGAGTTTGACCCTCAGACCTGGCTGGTGGTGCTCTACGAGGGCGATCGCTACGCCGGCTACGACTTTCGTTTTCGCTAGGGATAACCGTCCCCAGATCGGTTAGAACCGTTTGCATCAGTCTCTGAAGCGATAGCGATAGGTCATTGCGCTGCACCAGGTTATGCCAGTGGCAGTGGCCCAGGCCCTAAGCGACCGACCCTGGGCACAGCGGGTCAGACCGAAAGAGAATCCGATTGTCTTGGCAGCCCAGGGGCCCTAGCTATATCCGCGTTCGTGGTGCGTTAGTGAAGTTCTTTGCTACAGTGGCAGGGCAAATTGGCTCTGCCCCTTAGCCCCCTATGGTTTTGTCAAACAAGCCACTGAAAGCCAAGCCTCCCCTCCTACTTCTGCTCGGCGCTGCCCTGCTGTTTGTGGGCGGCGGGGCGCTTACCTTTTGGGCCATGACCCGCCGGGGACATCTCGCGAAGACCCTGCCGGCTGGGGCCAGTGCCGTCCCCGCAGACGCCCTGGTGGTGTTGGCCCTCAGCAGCGACGAAGGCGAATGGCGGCGGCTGCGACAGCTGGGTACCCCGGCTACCCAGGCCCAGTTCGACCAGCTCTTGGTCCAGTGGCGCGATCGCCTCCTAGCCGACCAAGACCTCAACTTCGCTCGGGATTTCCAACCCTGGGTGGGCCCGGAAATTACCCTGGCGGTATTGCCCGATGGGGGCACCGCCACCGACTTACCGGCCTCCCTACCCGCTCCCGAGCTAGCCCTCAGCTCAAACCTAGTCGCCGTCATCCCCATTGCGGATGCCGCCAAGGCCCAAAGCAGTCTGGGCGATCGGCTAGAAACAGAAACCTCTAATCCAGCCGAAGAAAATCTCTACCGGGGCATTTCCCTCAAGCAGGTAGACCGTAACGGGGAAACACCTCTCTACGCGGCCGTCCTCAACCCTGAAACGGCCGTCCTCAGTCCTCAACTTTCCCTGCTCAAGCGCTCGATTGACGCCTACCGGGGCGATGATTCCTTAGTCGATCGCCCGGGGGTGGGCAAGGCCTTTGAGCAGATCACCGCAGACCGCCCCCTGGCCCGCTTTTATGCGGATGTGCCGACTCTAGTGCAGACCATAGCCCAAGCCGCCGATCCCCCCATTGCCCCTGATCGGCTCAAGGCGTTTCAGATCCAGCGGGGGCTAGCGGGGGCGATCGCCCTGCGCCAACGCGGCGTAGCCATCCAAGCGGTGAGCTGGCTGGAGCCCGGCCCCAAAGCCCTAGCCACCGGCAACACGGCGGACCAAATGCCCCAGCGACTGCCTGCCAACACCCTGGTAGCCCTATCCGGCGGAGACTTTCAGCAGTTTTGGGAAGACTTTAAGACCGGCGATCAGCTCTCGGCCCTGCTGCCCCTGCGGGCGGAGGATCTGGCCCTAGGACTGCAGTCCGCCACCGGTCTGAGCGTTGAGGAGAATCTGCTGCCCTGGATGGGCGGAGAATTTGCCCTGGGATTGCTGACTCCCCCCAGGGGGGACAGTGGCGACGACGCCCCGCCCCTGCCCAACCCGGCCCTGGTACTCATGGTCAAAACCAACAATCGCGAGGCCGCCACCGCCACCTTTGAACAGCTGGATACAGTGATGGAGAGCCGCTATCGCTTTGCGGTGGATGCGGTGGATCTGGGCGGTGTGGCCGTGACCCGCTGGACCGCCCCCTTCGACTCGCTGGTGATGGCCTATGGCTGGCTAGCGGGCGATATCGCCTTCTTTACCGTCGGCAATGGCATTGCGGAACTGGTGGCCCCAGACCCCGGCCGCAGCCTGGGCGAAAACGCCCTGTTTCAGACCACCACCGGGGAAGCACCCCGCCCCAACAATGGTCATTTCTTCGTCAATCTAGAGGCCCTAGCCAAGGAGCAAAATACCCTGCTTCCCCCCCTCCCTCAGGGAGGATTGCTCAGTTCGGAGGCGATCGAGGCGATTGGGGTAACGGCTACGGTGCTGAGCGATCGCCAGGTGCGCTATGACATTACCGCTGCCCTAAAGCGGGGCGATCGCCCCGGCCCCCTGCCCAGCCCCGGCACCGCCCCTGGGGCTGAAGCTGACCCAGCCCCGGCACCGGCCCCCGAGGCAAGTCCCCCGACAGGCGAGTAGAGCAGCTTGATCAAGCTTGCGCAATTGATGGGCAAGCCAAACTCCCTGGCAGTTGCCCATGGCCAATTCGCCCGCCATAATTCTCACTACAAAAGTCGGTAGGATAGGGAAACACCCAACCTCCGACTAAACCTATGGATTTGATTGCGCTCCAGGGCTGGCTCGACAACGCATCCTTTGCGGTGCTGTTCGCGGCGATGCTGCTCTACTGGTGTGGAGTGGCGTTTCCCCAGGCGACGGTGCTGCCCTCCCTGGGCACCGCAGCCATGGCCGTAGGCAACCTCACCGTCGCGGCCCTGCTCGGGGCGCGGTGGATAGAGGGAGGCTATTTTCCCATGAGCAACCTCTACGAGTCCCTGTTTGCCCTGGCCTGGGGCATCACCGCCATGCACCTGGTGGCCGAGCGTATGAGTCGCAGCGCCCTGGTGGGGACCGTCACCGCTCCCATTGCCATGGCTATCACCGCCTTTGCCACCCTGACCCTGCCCGATACCATGCAGGGCTCTGAGCCGCTGGTGCCCGCCCTCAAGTCCAACTGGCTGATGATGCATGTCAGCGTCATGCTGCTGAGCTATGCGGCGCTGCTGGTGGGGGCCCTCCTGGCGATCGCATTTTTGATCGTGACCCAGGGCCAGGCCGTCGAGCTAAAGGGCAGCTCCGTGGGCACCGGGGGCTTTCGCAATGTCAAGCTGCGTCGAGCTGAGGATGACGCCACCGCCATGCCCCAGGCGATGGCCGTTGCCCCCGGAGGGACGGCGGTTCTGGAGCGATCGACGGCGGCGGTCAAGCTTTCCCCCCAGCGGCTTACCCTCGCAGACACCCTCGACAACATCAGCTATCGCATGATTGGTCTAGGCTTTCCGCTGCTCACCATCGGCATCATCGCCGGAGCGGTGTGGGCCAACGAAGCCTGGGGCTCCTACTGGAGCTGGGACCCCAAGGAAACCTGGGCCCTGATTACCTGGCTGGTGTTTGCCGCCTACCTCCACGCCCGCATTACCAAGGGCTGGCAGGGGCGTCGCCCGGCTCTCCTGGCCGCCGCCGGATTCGTGGTGGTGTGGGTCTGTTATCTGGGGGTCAATATTTTAGGTAAGGGGCTCCATAGCTACGGCTGGTTTTTCTAAACCGATTTTTAGAAAAGAAGATGCCTGATATGGCCTGGCTCTCGGGCTGGATTCCCGCCTCCGCGGGAATGACGTGGTAAGTTCTTGGCTAGAAGTCTCCTAAGCGCTCAACAGCGCCAGGTCGTGGTCGACCATTTCAGCCACAATCGCCTCAAAGGGTTTTTGGGCTTGCCACCCGAGGGTACGCCGAATCTTATTGGCATCGCCCCTCAGAGGTACGGCCTCAGCCTCGCGGTAAAATCGCGGATCAATTTCAACATACTGTCGATAGTCTAGGCCCAGGTGGCTAAAGGCGCAGTCGACAAATTCTGCAACCGAATGGTTGATGCCCGAGGCAATCACGTAGTCGTCAGGCATGTCGTGCTGCAAGATCTGCCAAATGGCCTGTACATAGTCTGGGGCATAGCCCCAATCGCGTAGGGCTGCGAGATTGCCGAGGTAAAGCCGGTCGGCCAGGCCCATTTTGATGCGGGCCGCCTGGGCCGTAATTTTGCGGGTGACAAACTTAAAGTCGCGGCGGGGCGATTCGTGGTTGTAGAGAATGCCTGTGCAGGCAAACAGACCGTACTGGCTGCGGTAGTTGCGCACCAGGTGATGGCTAGCCAGCTTAGAAATACCGTAGATGGAGCGCGGGTTGAAGGGAGTCTTCTCATTTTGGGGGGCGGACTCAACGGTGCCAAACATTTCGCTGGATCCAGCGAAGAAAAAGCGACAGTGGGGTACCGCTTCTTTTATCGAGGCCAGCAAAAAATGGGTGCCACTAAAATTAGTGGTCAGAATCGAAGACTCTTCCTCAAAGGAATAGCTGACAAAACTAGAGGCGGCCAGGTGGTAGCACTCGTCAGGCTGTACCTTAGCGATCAGCTTATACAGGGATAGCTCGTTTTCCAGGGCCGCCGGGTGAAACGTGATCTGCTCCTTGAGGGGCTCAATTTTAGAGAGCTGCCGGGTGGCATCTTCTAAGGAAGCCCGTCGCACCAGCCCATGCACCTCATAGCCCTTAGCCAGCAATAGCTCCGCCAGGTAGGAGCCATCCTGACCCGAAATTCCAGTGATTAGCGCACGTTTCACAGTGTTCCTTGCAGACGTTCTAAGGCCCGATATGAGCGGTATCTGCGGTAGCCGTCGGTGGCTCCTGCAGATACCCCAACGACAATAGCGCACCGCCTCCCGTTAAGGCCAGTGCAACAAAACCCGATCAACCTATCTATGATGAACTGTCGAAAGATATTGCCTGCCAAGACCGCTGAGGTGGTAAATAACCTCTGAGATGCGCTATCCCAGACCGTTGTGATGCCGGACCGATGCTTCGAGTCGATTCCCGAACCCGTGATCCATTGCCCATGCCAAACCCTGCCTTTCCGCCTCTGCAGCGCCGCCCTCGGCTAACTGCCTGGGGCAGAGTCACACTGCGATCGCTGCTAGGGCTGCTGCTGGGACTGCTTTTGACAGTAGGCCAGGGGTGGCTTGACTCCCCCGCCTCCGCCCAGTTCCCCAACCCCTTTAGCGCTGGTGGGGGCAGCCACCTACCCCCGGCCAGCGTCCAGCGCATTGGCCTCCTAGAGGTCACATCGATCTCCCTCGACGGCATACCGCTGTTCAACATTGCCTCGCCAGCTGTATTTAACCGCAACGAAGCTGGCACTGGGGTACCCGTAGAAGTCCGCGCTAGCCAAATCGAAACCAACCTAAACCAGGTGGTCAGCCGATCCCTAGCGCTCATCTATGACGACGAGACCCTAGACAGCTCTTCCCTTGACATCACGATTGAAACCATTGGGGGCCAGCCGGTGCTCTTCGCGACGGGAGCCGGGCTAGGTGAGCCCAGGGTACTGCTCACTGTCACCGACACCGATGCCCAATACAACGGGGTCTCCCAGGCCAACCTGGCCGAACGCTGGCAGACGGTACTGCGCGATGCCCTCCAAAAGGCCATTGAAGGTCGCCTGCCCGCAGCCCGCCAGCGACAGATTCGTAGAACTTTTTGGGTCCTGTTAGCCAGTACCGTGCTGAGCCTAGTCCTGACGGGGTGCTGGCAGATCCTGGGCTGGCATAAGGCAACCCTTGAAAAAAAGCAGGCTGCCGAGAAAGCGCCGCCCTTTCCCCCTGAGCATCCCGCCGCTGATTTCCCGCAGCAGCAACTCCAGCCGCTGTTGCACTACCAAATCAACCTGGACCAACGCCTTCAGGTTGTCGCATTCCTGCGCTGGCTAATGTTTTGGGGCATTGCCTTCGTTTGGATAACGGGCATGGCCAGCATCCTCTACCTTTTTCCCCAAACCCGTGCCTTTGCCTTTAGGCTGTTTTTCATTCCAGTGTTGCTGCTGGTAGCGTGGTTTGTCACCGGGCTACTCAACCGCCTCGCCAACATTGGCATCGAGCGGGTAGCCCGAGCCTGGGACAAAAATGAGCTGGGCGATACGGATGATATCCAGCAAAAATCCATGCGTATCTCCACCATCACCGGAGCGCTGAAGGGGCTTAAGACCGCGGTTATCTACGCCATGGCCCTCCTGCTGGTGCTGCAAATTCTGCGCCTGGCCCCTGCATCTTTGCTGGCCTTCGGGGCAGTGGCGGCCCTGGCCCTATCCTTTGCCGCCCAGAGCCTGGTGAAGGATCTGGTCAACGGCTTTCTCATTTTGCTCGAAAACCAGTATGCCATTGGCGATCTGGTCGCGACCGGCACCACGACTGGCATTGTCGAAAACCTCAACCTGCGCATCACTCAAATTCGCGGCGAAGACGGTCGCCTTGTGACCCTACCCAACAGCCTGATTGCTCAGGTCGACAACCTCAGCCGCACCTGGTCGAGGGCCAACCTCACCATCGATGTGGCCTACGGCACTAACGTCGACGAAGCCCTGTGGGTCGTGCACGAAACCGCCCACGCCATGGCCAACGACCCAGAGTGGCGCTACGCCATTCTCAACCCGGTAGAAATGCTCGGGGTAGAGGCCATGACCCATGCCGGAATTACTATTTTGCTCTGGATTCGCACCCGGCCCCTGAAGCAGTTTTTGGTAGCTCGCGAGTTTCGCCGCCGCCTGCACATTGCCTTTGAACGGGCGGGCATTGCGATCGGAGTACCGCAGCAGGTCTTTACTGGCAGTAGCCCGGGCCCAAATACAAATAGCCAGGGCCACAACGGCACAGGTCTGAATCTAGCCAGCGGTAACCAGGCAGACCCCGAGGAGAGTAGCCGGTCCCAGTAAGCACAACCGGTGGAGCCCTGGCTAGACTCCACAAGGATATTCAGGACCTACTTGAGCTTTTGCTTAATAAAAGCCAGCACCTTGCCCAGCTGTCCCTTGAGTTGGGCCACCTCTCCCTGGAGTTGCTTCACCTGGGCCTGCAGCGCCTGAAATTCTGCCGGGCTAATACTAGCTCCATCGCTAGTGGTCTCAGCGGCGGCAGCGGGGGTAGCCACGGCCGTACGGCGAGGCTTGCGGGCCTTGACCATGGCCGCCTTAATTGCCCCGATCAGCTCCTTCTGCTCGAAGGGTTTCTGAATAAATTCAAAGTACTCAAAGGGTTCGGTGATCTTTTCTGTCACCTCCTCCTTGCGACCAGACATCAGCACCAAGGGAATATGCTGCAGCTCGGGATTCGCCTGAATCTCCTGGAAGACTTCCCAGCCGCTCATGCGGGGCAGCAAGAAGTCGAGCATGATCAAGTTGGGCTTCTGGCTGCGAATGGCATCCATGCCTTCTACACCGTCTTGGGCTTCAACGACATCAAAATTCCCCTGGGGCAGCATGTCACGCACCCGCATGCGGATGACTCGGCTATCGTCGATGACCAAAATCTTATGATTTGTCACGGTTGACTCCTCTTACGGTGTCGATGGGCTTGGCAGACGTGAAATTTAGTATAGTTCAGGTTTCTGGTAAGGCTTATGGAAAGTGTGGGGTTGGACTGAATTTTTAGTCCAACCCCGTACTCTCCACAGGCTATAAATTACGGCCTGAGCTTAGCTGGTAGATGATTCTATTAGCTGCCGATAATAGTCTTCCCTTGGCCCTGAACCAGATTGACAAACCGCTAGAGAATCAGGATTTTTGTAGCCCTGCACCTATCCCTGGGGGAGGCGGGGACGGTACCGCTATTCGTTGACAAGGGCCGGGGCTGGGGCTAGCACCAGGTGAGCGGCCTGCTTAACCTGGTCGAAGGGGTGGGGACTGGGGGCCAAGGCGGGCAAGCGCACGACGCACTGGTGGGGAAACAGTTCCGCAGGCAGGTCGCTGCCCCGCTGGTAGCGGTTGTGGACGATGTAGCGTTGGGCAATGCTGCGATCGCAGAGGGTATGGTTGAGCCGACTGGCCTCGGCCAAAATCGCCGACTGGTTTTGCACCACACCAATAAACTCAGTGTGCTGGGGGTCCTTGAGCTTTTCCTGGGCGGCCAGTACCCGCTGGCGCAGAGTCCGCAGGCGCCCCATAAACTCTACCCGGCCCACCACGTCTTTGTATTTAATCCACAGCTTAAAGATCCACCCCAGCCAGTCCCCCAGGGCGGTGGGCATATCCAGGAAGCGCAGCAGGTGACCGGTGGGGGCGGTGTCGAGGACGATCAGCTTTTGCTCATTGCGCTCCAGCAGATCCATCACCGTAATGAGCGAGAGCATTTCATCAATGCCGGGTAGAGCCTGGGCGACGATTTGCCGCCAGGCGTCGGGGCCGTAGGCCAGGTGGATGCCATCGGCTATATCGCTGTCGCCCGCCATCATGTCGGCTAAGTCCCACAGATAGTCGGCCCGGAATTGATCCAGCACAACGTCGGCACTCACCTCCTGGGCCTGGAGATTGGGCCGCAGCCGAGTGGGTTCGTGGCTCAGAGGCTGGCCAAAGGCGTCGCCGAGGGAATGGGCCGGGTCGATGGACATCACCCTCAGGTTGGCGTCGGGATGACGCTCCGCTAGGCCCCAGCCGAGGGCTGCCGACACAGTGGTTTTGCCCACCCCTCCCTTACCACCGACCACAATCAGCCGTCGCCCTGCGGCCACAAAGTCTTCCAGGCCAGGGGGTATGGGCTCCGGCCCTGGGGAGATCGGCTCCAGCCATTGGAAGATAGGTTCCGGCCACTGGAGCACAGGCGCGCCAGCAGCAGCGGATTCGTCGGCCGATAGCGGCGGATACAGCCGCTTGACCTGGGTCATCAGCCCGTCGAGGGCAAGGCTGCCTACGGGTTCGAGGGTTTGAGCGGGCACCCATAGCACCGGTTGCCCCTGGGCGATCGCCTCAAACTGGTCCAGCACCCGGCGATGGGGGCCTAGAATTTGGCCCGCCTCCTGGAGCACGCGGTTAACCACTAGGCCACCGATGGGCACTCGCAACCTGCCCAGAGCGGTGATGAAGCGATCGCTCTCGGCCCAGCTCATGGGTTCGGGGATGCCCACCACCCAGCAGGCGGCGCGATCGCGGTCTTGAATCAGTCCCCGGCCCTGCTCCAGGTCGTGGCGCATATCGTGGATAAATCTGTCGGCCTCGTCGGGGGTGTAGCGGCCCGCTAGGGTTTCGGTCAGGGTGCGGTGCTTTTGCTGAAACTGCCCCAGCGCCTCCAGCAGCGTATCGAGGAAATCCATCAGGGCAAACAGGCTGAGGGTGTGGCCGCTGGGGGCCATGTCGACCACCACGCGATCGGCCTCGCGATCGCGCAAAATCCGCTGAATTTCCAGCAGCGCCATCAGCTCGTCCAGGCCGGGCCAGCCCATATCCCACACTGGGCTCAGGTCATCGCCCTCCACAAAGCTGCCCCGTTCCACCAAAAGCTCTAGGACGGTACCATAGTCGCCCCGAAACTGCTCCAGCAGAGCCGCCGCATCCAAGGCGCGCACCTGCACCTGGGGCAGGTCGGGCAGGGGGCTAGGGGTGTTGTCTACGGCGAGCTGAAGCACATCCCCCAGGGAATGGGCCGGGTCCGTGGAGAGCAGGAGGACCCGTTCGGTCGGGTGGTGCTGGGCCAGCTGTCGCGCGAAGCCGCAGGAGAGGGTAGTTTTGCCCACGCCGCCCTTGCCGCTGAACATAAAGAGTTGATGGGGCGATGATGCCAGCATAGCCAACCTTGCAGACTGCTCCACTTAGGGTGCCCAGGGCTAACCAACCACGACAAATTCGGCATGAAACTTAATTGGCCCCCGCCCGGCTCATTCAGACCGCCCGCTACCGCACGGGGTTCTCAGGCCCCCGGCCGCGATAGGCGTCGATAAAGGTGGCGGCGGGCTCGGCCTCAAATTCGGGCAAGATCAACTTCTTGGTCCAGGCGGTGAGCACAATCTCCTGGCCCAGCCCGGCCTTGGGCACCACCACCAGGCCATCCCACGGCCCAGAAAAATCCCCGGTCCAGGCGGTCAGGGTGTCCATAGCCGCCTGACCGGGCTGATCCACATAGGCCACAATATTGCCGTGCTCGATGGAGTGCACCAGTTGCTCTAGCCGCTGCTCTTGGCTGTAGACCCCTGGCGGCACGGGGGTAGGGTCGTGGGGGCCAGAGGTAGGAAAATCGCTGTCGTAGCTGACCGCCTGGCCAGAATTGACGTGGGTGCGCCCCCGGTCAGGAAAGGTCTCAATCGCCGCCATGGCCGCTGCGCCAACGGTGGTATTGGGTTCAAAGGCCTCCGACTGGGGGCGATTACGATACCAAAGCCCGCCAATTACAGCGACCATCATGACCGCAATACCCACGGGCCCAAACACCACCGACAGGGCGCTGGCAGAGGTAGCGGTGCGGCAGCGCTTAGATGTTTCCTTCCGAGTCATAGTTCCGAATTCAAACATATCAACATGTTGCTATCAATTCAGTGTAGCGACGGGACCGGCCCCTAGGGCTAGGACAATCGGGGTTAACCACCCCATGGCCCCCAGCGGAAATACCTGCCCAGCCTGTGGTTCAGCCTCCGGGTTTCCCACCGCCGCCAAACCCAGCCCCGTCCAGGGGATAGCCGCCAATGGCCAGGGTGCCGCTGACGGTCTAGCCCCAGCGATCGCGCCCCCGCTGCCATGAACCCGCTATAGAGCCGCTATAGAGCCGAAGGCCGTGAGCTAGAATAAAAAATCTGGCTCAACTCCTGGGCTTGGGGGTGCGATCGCATCCTATCGACTTTCATTCATTCGCGGTTTAGGCGCAGCATTTCAGCCATGGAAAGGATTGTAGTCGGGCTCTCCGGCGGTGTAGATAGTTCGGTAGCGGCGGCCACCCTGCACCAGCAGGGGTACGACGTGGTGGGCCTCACCCTATGGCTGATGAAGGGCAAGGGCCAGTGCTGCTCCGAGGGCATGGTCGATGCCGCCCAGCTCTGCGAAGAGCTTGGCATTCCCCACCACATTGTGGATAGCCGCGAAGTATTTCAGCGCGAAATTGTCGATTATCTGGTCTCGGGCTACGGCAGCGGCATGACGCCCCTGCCCTGCTCCCAGTGCAACCGGGCGGTGAAGTTTGGGCCAATGCTGCAGTACGCCAAAGCGGAGTTGGGCTGCGATCGCATCGCCACCGGCCACTACGCCCGCATCACCCAAAACCCGGACACGGGCCGCTACGAACTGCGCCGCGCCGTCGACCCCGGCAAGGATCAATCCTACTTTCTCTACGACCTCACCCAGGACCTGCTGGCCGCCTGCCACTTTCCCCTGGGCCACCAAACCAAAACCGAAACCCGTCGCATCGCCGCTGAGCTGGGCCTGCACACCGCCGAGAAACCCGACAGTCAAGACCTCTGCCTGATCGAGCACCACGGCTCGATGCAGACCTTTTTAGACAAGTACCTGGCCCCCAAGCCCGGCGACATTGTCGATGCCGAGGGCCGCATTTTAGGCCAGCACACCGGCATTCACCACTACACCATCGGCCAGCGCAAGGGCCTTGGCATTGCCGCGCCCAACCCCCTTTACGTAGTGGGCTTTGACATGGCCCGCAACCATGTGATCGTGGCCGATCGCAGCGATGCCCACTGGCCCGACTGCACCGTGCAGCGGGTGAACTGGGTCTCGATCGCCGCGCCCCAGGAGCCGATGAAGATATCGGTACAGATTCGCTACCGCAGCGAAGCGGTAGGGGCGACGCTGGTGCCCCTAGCCGCTGAAACGGGGACGGGTGACCGGGTGAAAATTGTGTTCGACGAGCCGCAGTTTGGCGTTACCCCCGGTCAGGCTGCCGTCTGGTACGACGGCGACCGGGTACTGGGCGGCGGCCTGATTGAAGCAGCAGCTATCCTTGAGGTGGCTTCAACCACCTCTGAAACCAGCGTTTTAAGGTAGTTTCCGAAAAAGAAGATACCCCCATGTGGGGGCGCAGGACCTGCACCCTTGGAAGGAATCAAAATCCTTGGGTATTTTCGTTTCCAGAATTGTCCTAAGTCATTAGCGATCGCTATGTCAGACAGCACCAAAGACCAGCAACACCCCCAGTACAAGATCGATCGCCAGGTGGTCAGCCAGCTGCTGGCCCGAGAAGCCACCGACTATAACCTGGTCGAACTGGCCCGCCTGATGACGCGCTACGAGGGCTTTCCTGGCGCCCGCGACATTCAAACCGACCTCAAAAAAACCCTCACCCGCTGGCAGCTCACCGAGGCTGAACTATTTGACAAAACCCGCGCCATCCACCAGCAGGGGGAGGTTTATAAGGGCCTAGGCCGAGGTCGCGAAGACTGGAGCTAGGCCCTAGAACTGGGGCCATGGACCTGGGGTTATGGTGTCATACCGAGTCCGAGTCCAATACCCCCGTTTCAAAACCAGACGGCTCTGTAGGGGCAAACGGTGTTTGCCCTAACCAATCGGGGGTAACCAAATAGGATTTCGTATCAGACCGCAGCCGTTCAGTTCGACGATGGGCTCTCTACTCCGCCCCCAGGAAAGCGAGGTAGTCGCTGGTGAGATCTTTAATCGCCGCATCGTAGAGCCGCTGCCCGTGTTCGGGGGTGGCCAGGGCCGGGTTAGAGCCCATGCGGCCATCGGGGTAGCGCAGGCGAAAGTCTGCCGGACTGTAGATGGCGTGACCCGAGGGGGCCACCGGGGGGTCTAGGGGCGCCTGCTTAATAAAGTCGGGGTAGGCATACTGGGTCAGGGCCACTTCGCTGGGGGTGGCATGGGAGCCTTCCTGGTCGCCGTAGAGTTCTTTGGCCAGGGTATAGACCGATCGGGCCATAAACCAGTTGGCCGTGGTGCAGCGTACCTGACCAGCCAGGGGGATTTGGTCAGCCGCTAGGGCAGCGTAGGTTTCAGCAAAGGCGGCCTTGAGGGTGGCAATATTGCCGCCGTGGCCGTTGATGAAAAAGAAGCGGGTAAAACCATGGCGAACCAGCGGGGTCAGATAGTCCTGAATGACCGCGATCAGGGTGCTGGGGCGCAGGGTCATGGTGCCGGGAAAGCCAGTGTGGTGTAGGGCCATGCCGACGTTAATGGTGGGGCCAACCAGGGCATTGGCTGCTTCGCCTACCCCCTTGGCCACGACCTCGGCGCAGATGGCGTCGGTGCCAATCAGACCGGTAGGGCCATGCTGCTCCGTAGAGCCAATGGGAAGAATAATGCCCGACGACTGAGTTAAATAGGCTTCGACTTCAGGCCAGGTACAGAGGTGCAGCAGCATAGGGCAAGGAACAGGGCTGAGCTTTTACTATAACGCCCGCCCCAGGGAGGGTGTGGGCAAACAGCGGTATGGATTGTTACACTATTAGGCTAGGTTCCTTGCTATGAGAGAAAGCCTGTAGACTTATTTACCCAATTTCCTTTTCCTGGGATAACGCCCCCTACGCTAGCCGAGCGAACGAGCGTTGATGTTACCTGCGAAGGAGCCGCAACTATGCTACACCGCAAGATCTATCAACTCTGTTGTGATGGTCAGGATGTGTGGATTTTTCTACGAGATCAACAGCGTTGGATTGAGCGGGCGAAGATTCTGGATATAGAGGGAGATCTGGTTACCTTCCGCTACGAAACCGAGGAAGACGACGAGATTTGCTCCTGGGAGGAGATGGTGCGCCTGGAGAGCATTGGTGCCGTCACCAAGCGCCTGGCGGCTGTACCCCGAGGCGATGTGGAGATCAATGTCTCCGAAGACTGTCCAGAAACCGAGCAGCTGAGCGACCCCTATCCAGAGTCAAACGCTGATTAGCGGCCCTAGTCTACGGGCCCGCTGGGGTTCGCAAAGGTGTTGATGTAACCGTTGCCCGTGTAGACTCCAGGGGGTCTAGGGGCAGAGAATGGGGCTGGTTCGGGCTGGGTAGGTGGCGGTGGGGTAGCTAAGCCACTGTCGATCGCCACGGGCTGCGATCGCCCTTGCCCAGGGCTCCCTGGCGTCACCACCGGGGCCTCAAAGTTTAGATCGAGGGCCGCCGGGGCAGCGGCTCCTGCAGCGGGAGCCACGGGCACTGGGCTGGGCGCTAGCCCCGGCGGTGGCGTATATCCCGTAGTCCCCGGCGGCGGCGACATCTGCGGCGTTGTGCGAATAAACCGCTGATTTACCCCCGGCAGCCCCCCCTCCACCATCCAGGGGGCGGGAACTAGCCCTCCGGGGTCGGGTTCCCCAGGGGTGCCGCCACCCGCTGCTGGAGTGGACGGTGGCTCGATCTGGGAACTCAGTCGCTGACTCAGGGCCTGTTGCAGAGGGCTAGGCGGGAGCGCCTCGGAGGTGGGAGAGAAGGGCTGGCGCTGACCAGGGACCCCGGTGGGTTGATCTGCCTCCGAAGCACCGCTGGGGGCAGGGCTAAACCGAAACTGGCTGCGTTCTAGATACTGGGCAAAGGGGCTGACCGATGGCTGGGTAGGGCTGGCGGTGGGCAGGGCGAGGCGGTCTGGGGCGGGGGCCTGTGGACCAGCAGCGGGGGCCTCTAGAGCAGTGGCGGTCAAGGGCTGAAGCTGGTTGAGCAGTAGCGCCAGATTATCGATTTCGGCCAGATCCGCCAGGTCGTCGCGGGATAGATCCCCCAGCTGTGGGCCAGCGCCAGGAGCTGGACCTTCAACGGCGGTATCGTACTGGCTGCGCCACTCAGGATGACGGAGGTACTGGGGCACCACGGCCGTCACCAGCCCTAAGGCCGCCAGCGTACCCCACACCGCCGGACGGCGGAGGGGGCGACTAAGGGCCTTGAGGCGCGCCATGCGGTAGCGCACCGCCGGAGGAAAAGCCATGGTCTGGGGCCTCTATCGTTATCTCTCTATTCTAGAACCCCTCCCGCTCCCCTTCGACTCCGCTCAGGGGGCGGCGATCGCCCCAT
>JBGSNT010000192.1:0-1725 GCA_041739575.1 Nodosilinea sp.
TAGGCCAGCCAATTGGGCAGCCCCCGCCCCTTGAGCCACTGCATGATTGGGCTAGTAACCAGCACCACAAACAGCGACAGCAAAATTGGACTCAGTAGACCCGAAACAGCCCTCAGCCCCGCAATAATAAGCACAACGCTAGCAATGCCGATCAAAAATGGAAGAATACTGCGTTTTCCCATAGTGGATACCTTGGAGATACCTTGGAGGAAAGGGCGGCACCTGATTGACTGACAAAAGTTTGCCTGGACACCACTCAAAGCCCCTTATAGCAAGGGTTTGAGGCGATCAAGAGCGTTTTATGGCTTCGTATAGCCTGCAATGCTTGTCAGCTGGGGGTTTCAGGGGTTAGCGATCCATGTTTTGTCAGTCAACCAGCATCCGCGCAGATGCCATAGAGATCTTCTAACGACAGCACTGCCGACGTATCCGCTGGCGCAGCCTGGTAGATCACCATCACTTCCACATCTCGATCCGTCAGGCCAACCGGAATATCGAGATGCAGAATGCCATCTTGCCCCACTCGCTGGCGTACCTTAATACTTTCCATCATGGCGGCTCCCTCCTAATCGACTTCCTCACTCAATTCTTGCAAGATGCCCTGCAACTCAGCTAAAGCTTAGAGGCACGCCTCGGGGCGGTGTCCCTAAGCGCTATCCGAACCTTGCTGCCAGGGTTTTGCGATCGCGATCGTTCACTCACGGTTTGTATCGTAGTCCATCAATTCAAACCAGAAATCAAGCCACCGTCCACCACACTAAGCATGGGATCGATGCCCATAAACCACGATATCGGTGTCGTTCTTCTCTAGATCTGGCAATCATACGAGAACTCAACCGTGACCACCCAGACGCTTGCTCCAGACCTACTCCACAACCTAGATGCCTACTGGCGGGCGGCCAACTATCTATCGGTAGGGCAAATTTATCTATTCGACAATCCCCTGCTCAAACGTCCGCTCACCCTCGCAGATATCAAGCCCATGCTGCTGGGCCACTGGGGTACCACCTCTGGGCAGAACTTTATCTACGCCCACCTCAACCGGGTGATCAAAAAATACGACCTCGACATGATCTACGTCTCTGGTCCTGGCCACGGCGGCCCGGCGGTGGTGGCCAACACCTACCTGGAGGGCACCTACAGCGAGATCTATCCCGACATCAGCCAGAATGAAGCCGGGCTGCAAAAGCTCTTTCTTCAGTTTTCGTTTCCCGGCGGCATCCCCAGCCATGCCTCGCCGGAGTGCCCCGGCTCGATCCACGAGGGTGGTGAGTTGGGCTATTCCCTCAGCCATGCCTTTGGGGCAGTGTTCGATAATCCTGACCTTGTGGTGGCCTGCGTCGTGGGCGATGGTGAGGCAGAAACCGGGCCACTGGCAACGGCGTGGCACTCCAACAAGTTTCTCAACCCCGTTACCGATGGCGTAGTGCTGCCGATCTTGCACCTCAACGGCTACAAGATTGCCAACCCCACGGTGCTGGCCCGCATTGAGCCAGAAGAGCTGGATCAACTGCTGCGGGGCAACGGCTGGACGCCCTACTACGTCGAGGGAGATGACCCGGCGCTGATGCACGAGGCCATGGCCACGACCCTCGATCGCGCGATTGAGGACATCCAACGCATCCACCACGCCGCCCGCGTTTTGGGGGACATCCAACGCCCGCGCTGGCCGATGATCGTGCTCAGGTCGCCAAAAGGCTGGACGGGGCCGAAATGGGTGGATGG
>JBGSNT010000198.1:0-5959 GCA_041739575.1 Nodosilinea sp.
AGGAATTGCAGCAGATAGTCAGGACCGCCCGCCTTTGAGCCCACTCCCGACATCTTGAAGCCGCCGAAGGGCTGCCGCGAGACGATCGCCCCGGTAATACTCCGGTTGATGTACAGGTTGCCGACGGCAAATTCGTTCTGCACCCGATCGATATGGGAGGGGGTGCGGGAGTAGAGGCCGCCGGTCAACCCGTAGTCGGTGTTGTTGGCGACTTGCAGCGCTTCGTCGAAATCCTTCACGCGGATCACTGCCAGCACCGGGCCAAAGATCTCCTCCTGGGCGATCGCGGCGTCGGGAGCGACATCGGTAAACACCGTGGGGCCAACGAAGTAGCCGGTGTCGGGGGCGAGCATCTCCAGGGCCAGGGTCGATTCCTGCTTGCCGATTTCGATGTATTCCTTGATCTTGGCCTGGGCGGCGGCATCGACCACGGGGCCAACAAAGGTGCCGGGGTCTTCGGCGATGCCCACCTGGAGGGAGCGGGTCGCCTCCACTAGCCGATGTATAAAGGTGTCGTACACCGACTCCACGACGATCACGCGGGAAGCGGCGGAACACTTTTGGCCGCTGTAGCCAAAGGCAGAATAGACCACCCCCTGCACCGCCTGATCCAGATCAGCGCTTTCGTCGATGATGATGCCGTTTTTGCCCCCCATCTCGGCCACCACCCGCTTTAGGTGCTTTTGGCCGGGGCGCAGCTGGGCGGCTTCGGCGTAGATGCGACAGCCCACGGCGCGGGAGCCGGTGAAGGTGATCATGTGAATATCGGGGTGCTCGACCATGTAGGCCCCCACGGTGGAACCCTTGGCGGGCATGAACTGGAGCACGCCCTTAGGAATACCCGCTTCATAGAGGATTTCGGCAATCTTCGCGCTGATCACCGAGGAGTTTTCGGCGGGTTTCATCAGAGTGCAGTTACCCGCCACCAGGGATGCCACGGTCATGCCGGTGGTGATCGCAAGAGGGAAGTTCCAGGGGGAAATCACCAGGCCAATGCCGTGGGGGAAGTAGCGGTAGCGGTTGGTTTCGCCGGGGTAGTCGTAGGCGTAGCCCCCGTCGAGGCGCTCCATCTCGTCGGCGTAGAAACGGCAGAAGTCGATCGCTTCAGAAGTCTCGGGGTCGGCCTGGCCCAGGGGCTTGCCCACCTCCAGCACCATCCAGGCGTTGAGCTCGTGGCGGCGAGCCTCCATGATGTCGGCGGCGCGGCGCAGGATATCGGCCCGCTCTTTGGCGGGAGTAGCGGCCCAGGCGGGGAAGGCGGCTTTGGCGACGGCGATCGCCCGTTCGGCTTGCTCCTGGCTGGCCATACCTACCTTGCCGATCAGCTCCTTGGGGTTGGAGGGGTTCACCGAGTCGAAGAAGGCTTCGGTGTTTACCGCTTCGCCATCGATGATCGGGCTGTAGCGCTGGCCGATCTGCTGCCGCACAGCTTTCAGGGCAGCGAAGGCTTCGGTGCGCTTGACGGCGATCGCATAGTCCGTATCCGCCGCGTTGGGGAAGGGCGGCTCCCAATCTCCCCTTCCCCCCTGCTCCCTGTCTTCCTCCGCAAACTCCGGCGCAGCCAGCAGCGTCTCCACCGGGGTATCTTCCAGGTTCTGCCGCAGGAAGGAGCTGTTGGCGGTGTTCTCCAGCAGGCGACGAATCAGGTAGGACATGCCGGGAATTAGCTCGCCGAAGGGGGTGTAGACCCGCACCCGGTAGCCCTTGTCGGCCAGGGTCTTGGCCAGCTTGTCGGCCATACCGTAGAGCACCTGGAGCTCGATGTTGCGCTTGGGGATGTTCAGCTCTTCGGCGATCGCCATGGCATAGGCCTGGGACCTGACGTTATGGCTACCGATCGCGGCGTAGAGGTACTGATGGTTTTCCAGCAGCAGCCGGGTCATGCGCTCAAAGTTGGCGTCGGTAGACACCTTCTGGCTGTAGACCGGGCTGGGCCAGTCGTTTTGCCGCGCCGTGATCGTCTCCTGATCCCAGTAGGCCCCCTTCACCAGGCGCACGCTGACCGGGGTGCCCCGCTGCTTGGCCCAAATCACCAGGTCTTGCAGGTCTTCGTAGCTGTCTTGCAGATAGGCCTGGAGGGTGACGCCGATGTCGTCCCGCTGGCAAAACTCATCTTCCAGCAAAATGTCTTTGAGAATGGCCAGGGTGAGGTCTTTGTACTTGTACTGCTCCATGTCGAAGTGCACCATCACCCCCAGCTCTTTGGCGCGGCGCAGCAGGGTGCGAATGGAGCCGCTGACCCCGGCCCGGCTGCCCGCTTCATCCAGCGGATCGAACTGGGAATAGAAGGCGGTGAGCTTCACCGACACCTGCACCTTAGAGAGCTCTTTGCCCTCGGCGGTGTCGATCGCATCGATAGTCTTCCAATTTTTCGCAGCGTTCGACAGCTGCTCCATGATGTCCAGATAGCGCTGCAGGTAGGCCTGGGCCTCCTCCTCGGTGATCACCGCTTCCCCCAGCAGGTCCATGGTGAAGGTGAGCTTGTCTTTGCGCATGCGCTCGATCGCCTTGATAGCCTGGTCCATCTTCTCACCAGAGATGTAGCGGTAGGCCAGGGTTTCGACGGCGGGGGCGACGGTGGTGGCGGCCAGCTTGCCGGGGGCCGAGTCGGGGTCGGTGAAGTTGAGCAATCCCTTCAGCACGTTAGGCAACTCGACTTCGTCCGCCGACAAATATTCTTGTAGGTGGCGAGCGATCTCGGGCTTGCTGCGCAGGGCGGGCAGGGCATCGATGAAGCGAAACAGCTGCACCTTGAGGCCGGGGTTGGCCATGGCGAAGTCCATGATTTTGTCGTCCCAGCGCATTTGGTCGCGCATCTGGGCGAAGAGATTTTTCTTCTCGCGGGTGGCCCCGAGCAGGGCCGTTGCGATCGCGAGGGTCTTGGCCTCGTAGTGTAATGTGTCGGTCTGAGGCTTAATTGCGGGGGCTACCACGATACATATCTCCTTGATTCCCTAGCTCTATCTTGAGGGAAAACAGCCTCTGTGGGGTTAGCGTGTCATGATACTTTTCTCGCCCAGGAGTAGGGCTACAGCGCCCTATCATGGATTTAACACCACTCTCACAGGGGTCGCCATGACGGCTTACACCATTAAGCTCCAGCCCGCCCTGGACATGACCGATGACCAGTTCTACCAGCTGTGCATTACTAACCCCGACCTTAAGTTTGAGCGCAACGCCCAGGGAGATCTGCTAATCATGTCGCCGACGGGTGGAGAAACCGGCAACTGTAACATCGAAATTGCTGGCGAATTCGTGAACTGGAATCGCCAGCATCGGTTAGGAGTACTGTTCGACTCGTCCACAGGTTTCAAGTTGCCGGGTGGCGGTGAGCGTTCCCCCGATGTGGCCTGGGTCGAGCAGTCCCGCTGGGAGGCCCTCACCCCCGAGCAGCGGCAAAAATTTCCGCCCATTGCCCCTGATTTCGTCTTAGAGCTGCTGTCGCCGAGCGATCGCCTCTCGATGGTGCAGGCCAAGATGCAAGAGTATATGGCCAGCGGCGTGCGACTGGGCTGGCTGATCGATCCCCAGACCCGACAGGTCGAAATCTACCGCCAGGGGCAAGCGCCTGAGCTGCTTAGCAACCCCACTTCTCTTTCAGAAGACTCTGTTCTCCCCGGGTTTAAATTGAACATGGCACTAATCTGGTATAAAGCTTGCGGCTAGGCCATGGCAAAGCCTGTGTGTTCCCTTACATCTGGGGAATGAAAAGCCAGAACAATGTGGTCTTTAGGTACGCCAGCTGCCAATAGATCTGCGGTAGTACTGCTTTCAATTCAATACCGTCGTAGTGAATCCAAATTTTCTCATCGCGTATTTCGGCATGTACAACCATGCCATGAATGCGCCGGCTGCCACTTAGTGGTGCAGAAAAGTCGTGTGAGGGTTGCTGTGAAAGGAGTCTCAAATGAGACGGGGTAGATGGGGTGGGGCATTTCATGAGAGGCTTGAATTCCCCAACTCAAGGCCGCTTAAATTACGTGTCCACTTTCTTAAGTCAAGATTACTTTGGCATTGCCCTGTTTCCCCAAGACAGCGACGACCCCGAGTCTCTGGTGCGCTATGCCGATATCGCCCCGTACCAGGCTAAGACCCAAGACTGCGGCTATTGGATTACAACACCGTCATTAACTTGCAGGACAGCCGCGATCGCCACCGCATCCAGCTCAATGTCGCAGCCTAGGCCCAGCGGTACCCTAGGCCAAAATCTAGCCCTCTGCGCCCCTATCCATAACCCAAGGTTTACCTCGCATGGCTCCCTTTCGCGGTATAGAGTGAGATACCCATTCAAGGAAGCGTTAGATGTATCACCATGGTCGATAGAGGCGTTGTTTATTTAGCAGTCAACCATCAGAGCTATCTTGAGGCCGCTTTAATTAGTGCCGTGGCGCTGCGGGCTCACGATGCACGCATTCCAATTATCGTTATCTCTAATTTGCCCGGCTTAAACCACCTGCCCCTAGAGCGCTATGCCATTACGCCCCGCTGTCTAGGGCAGCCGACCAGTACCCCCAGTCTGGGCCTCTCTCGCTGGCTCAAAACTCAAATCAACGCCTACAGCCCCTACGATGAAACGCTCTTTTTAGACGCAGACATTCTGCCCCTAGTGGATCTGTCTTGCCTCTGGCCCTACCTCGACCAGGGGGATGTGGCTATGGCGGCCGATCGCATGGCAGAAATCGGGTGCTGCGATCACGTCGCCCAGGCGGAAGTCGAGTTTACCCTAGAGCAGCTCTCTCCCCAGACGACACATTTCAACAGCGGCGTGTTGCTGTGGCGACGCACAGCGGTCACAGAGACCCTGTTTACCCAATGGCACCGCGAGTGGCAACGGTTTGGCCAGCAAGATCAGCTAGCCTTAGCCAGAGCCATTGACCGAACTCAAACCCCAGTTGTTCCACTGCCCCAGAGCTACAACCTGTCGCCCCGCGATGCGGAGCCGTTAATCAAAAAAGGCGAAACGATTCACATGCTCCACTGTTGGGGTGGCAAGGTGGCGAGCGGTCGATTTAAGAAATTGGCCAGGCGGTTTTGCCCCAAGGCAGTCAGCGCCGTAGATGAGATCTTCGCCAATGCTGCGGAGCCCGAGCGCCTGACCCTATGACCTTGAGACTGTTATTTCTATCCACCCCCGTTGGGCCGCTGGGCTCTGGCCAGGGGGGCGGAGTTGAGCAGATGCTGCCCAACCTGGCTAGGATCTTGCAGCGGTGGGGGCACTCCGTCACCATTGTTGCGCCCCAGGGCTCTGTGGTCGAGGGGGTATCTGTGGTGCAGGTGGCGGGTGATTTGCAGCCTGCGGCCCACCATCAGGGTCGGGAGACGGTAGTGGTGCTGCCGGGGCGATCGGTACTGGCGAATATGTGGCACTACGCCTGGCAGACTAGAACCCAGTATGACCTGATCGTCAATTTTACCTACGATTGGCTGTCGTTTTATCTAACCCCGTTCTTTACCCAGCCCGTGGCCCATCTGGTCAGCATGGGATCGCTCACCGATGCCATGGATACCGCCATTGGGGAGGTAGTGGAGCGGTTTCCGGGCACTACGGCGATGCACACCCGAGCCCAGGCCAGTACGTTTACCTTTGGCAAGCACTGCCGCATTTTAGGCTGCGGCCTGGATATAGCTCGCTACAGCTTTGTCGAAACTCCTGGCCCCTGGCTCGGCTGGATGGGGCGCATCTCGCCCGAAAAAGGGCTGGAAGATGCGGTGTCAGCCGCCATTCAAAGCCACCACCCCCTGCGGGTGCTGGGCAAAATTGAAGACCAAGCCTACTGGGAGATGATTCACACCCGCTACCCCAACCCGCCGATTGACTACCTCAGGGTTGATTCATTTTAAGCAGAGGAAAAACCAAAGGAGAGGAGTTCAAAGACCTTGCCAATGCGATTAGTGAGGTCTCGAACGCCCTCTGGGATCGTGGTACAGCCTAGCCCTCGGCAGAGATTAATGAGCCAGC
>JBGSNT010000230.1:0-3652 GCA_041739575.1 Nodosilinea sp.
CCTCCTTGCAGCATCTCTGCCATCAGAAAACGATTAGCAACCCTATACAAACTCAAACCCTTGGTTGAAGTTCGTGACCTCAACGCCGGCAATCACGCCCACCAGTTCTGGCATTGCACCATCCGCCGTGTGGTAAATGGCCGTGCCCGTCAGCGGTAGGTCTTGAGGCAAGGCTCCCAAACTGTAGTCTGCCGCTGCACCGTGCAGTTGTATGGTGTCTTGCGTCAGATTGAAATCGACCATCAAGCCGTAGTCATTCAAACCCATCGTGAATGGATTTTCGTCTTGGTAGAAAAACGACCGCACTCATACGCCCATGGCCCGACTGCGGACGCCAGCATCACTGGTCTCTGCAGCCCTGAACGTGCGTCTAGAAGGGTTGGGGGTTCGTGCTACCGGTCGGTTTGGGCAAATCGCACGCCACGATTATAAGCTGGGAGCGACGTCTAGCGGACCAGAGCAGGCCATGGTCACCCCTGGCGCCTGACGTGAGTAACGTCACAGTCGAAGGCGACGAAGTCTACCCTCGCGTCGGCGAGAACCTTCCCCCCCGCTGAGTCAGACGGCTGGACCGCCCACTTCATCGAACGCCAAAGCCGCTATTGGATTGCGGCGGTCGCCGGCAAGAAGCGCACATCGCGGTTTGAGGTCAGTACCGTCCAGGCATGGCAGTGGGTTCGCCCCGCCCGCTTTATCCGATAGTTTACCGATGGGGAACGTCGCTATGGCAAGACCTTGGGGCAATGGGCCAGTGTCTGGCTGAAGGTCGGCGCAATTCCCGCTGCCTATGGCAACCGCCAAGTGTGGCGCGAAGGTCTGGAAGTCGCCATGAAAATCAAGCGGTCTCAAGCCCACTGCCGATCAACCAGACTGGTACATTACTTGTCAAAAGGGAGCGTGGGTACTAATGATCAAAGGAACACCCCAAATCCGATTTAGTCATGATGAAGTTTTAAAGTTTCTCGACCGTTTTTCCTAGTCGAGTGATTGCTTTTCTGTCGTACGTCTTTTTTTAAGACAACTCATCATCTGCTGGCGTACTTTGCTGGACCAATCATCAAATTCAAGGACTATTTCCCCCACTTGCCGAGGAAAGTGGGTTGGGGTCTGGATATGATTCATCAGAAACTCCTAGCCACCGAACTTTCCTAATTCTATTATGCTGATATGTAGGAAGCTCTTGGTTAAGCATCATTTAATCTTCGGTTATGGCGGGTATTCCTTTGCTGATGAGGAAGATAGGGCGTCCCCTTAGCTTCAGCGTGGCCCCGCGAGGATGTCGAAAAACCATTGCTCAAACCGCTTGCCCATGGCCACCAGGGAGTACTGATCTTCGGCCTGTTGCCGACAGGCCCGGCGGTCAAGCAGAGGAATCTGAGCGATCGCATCCACCAACCCTTCAACACTATCAGGCTCCACCAACCAGCCGGTTTTGCCGTCGGCAACGATCTCCGTCGGCCCCCCGCGCCGGTACGAGATCACCGGCACGCCGCAGGCTAGGGCTTCAATGGCGACAATGCCAAAGGCCTCTACCCAGCGGTGCGACATTAGCAGCGCCTGGCACTGGCCAATCATAGCCTGGAGTCGATCGGTGGGCTGAAACCCCAGGTAGTCAATCGGCGGGTTGGGGTAGCGGGTGTGAATCATCTCCCAATAGGCAGGGTCTTCAATTTTGCCCAGTACCCTCAGGGGGCGGTGGCTTTGAATGGCGGCTGACACCGCATCTTCCAGCCCTTTTTCGGGCGAAATGCGCCCCATCCAGCCCAGCCAGGGGCCAGGGGTTTCGACAAAACTGTAGCGAGAGATATCTAGGCCGCAGCCTAAAATACGGCAGTGTTTGCCAAAGGTAAACGTACTGGCCTGGGCCTGGGTGTGCATGGCCGTAGTACCCGGAAACTGCTCCACTACTTTTCCAATGGCGGCATCCATGGCATCGGTGAGCGACCCCATGCTGATCAGATGGGCCACGGACTGGTTAAAGAAGGGGGTGAGATAAAACGACAGCCAATCGTAGGTAAAATTGACGATCAGGTCGTACTGGGTGCGAGTCTGCCAGGCATAGTGCCACATATTCGCCAGTACCGATCGCCCCGGCAGCACCACAATCGCTTCCCGGCTCTGATGATGGGCCGCAGGCTGCAAATCACCTGTCACCTGCACCACAGATACCCCCTCGACCACAGAGCCCTGGGGAGCCACAATGGTGACCGAGTGCCCCCATCGCTGCAAGATTCTAGCCAGGTTGGGCAGCAACTGCTCAACCCCGCCCCCCTGGCCAGAGCCTAGGGGCCCAACGGGGGTGGATAGAAATAACAGTCTCAAGGTCATAGGGGCAAGATCATAGGGTCAGACGCTCGGGCTCCGCAGCATTGGCGAAGATCTCATCTACGGCGTTGACTGCCTCGGGGCAAAACCGCCTAGCCAATTTCTTATATCGACCGCTCGCCACCTTGCCACCCCAGCAGTGGAGCATGTGAATCGTTTCGCCTTTTTTGATTAACGGCTCCGCATCGCGGGGCGACAGGTTGTAACTCTGGGGCAGTGGAACAACTCGGGTTTGAGTGCGGTCAATGGCTCTGGCTAAAGCCAGCTGATCTTGCTGCCCAAACCGTTGCCACTCGCAGTGCCATTGAGTAAATAGAGCCTCGGTGGTCACCGTACGTCGCCACAGCAACACACCGCTATTGAAATGGGTCGTCTGGGGGGAGAGCTGCTCTAGGGTAAACTCGACCTCCGCCTGGGTGACGTGATCGCAAAGACCAATCTCTGCCATGCGATCGGTCGCCATTGCCACATTCCCCTGGTCGAGGTAAGGCCAGAGGCTAGATAGATTAACTAGGGGTAAAATGTCCGCGTCTAAAAAGAGCGTTTCATCATAGGGGCTGTAGGTGTTGATTTGAGTCTTTAGCCAGCGAGAGAGACCCAGGCTGGGGGTACTGGTCGGCTGCCCTAGGCAGCGGGGCGTAATGGCATAGCGCTCTAGGGGCAGGTGGTTTAAGCCGGGCAAATTAGAGATAACGAGGATTGGAATGTGCGCATCTTGAGCTCGCAGTGCAACGGCACTCATTAAAGCGGCCTCAAGATAGCTTTGATGGTTGACCGCTAGATAAATAACGCCTCTATCAACCATAGTGATACGTCTAAGACTTCCTTGAGTGGGCATCTCACCTATATCGCGAAAGGTAGACATGCTGGGTAAACATTGGGTTATGAATAGGGACGCAGAAGGCTAGATTGTGGTCTAGGATACCTCTGGGCCTATCCTGCGATATTGAGCTGGGTGCCTTTAGTTCAACAGCGGCCAGCATCCCAGCGGTCTGGCCTCCAGTCAGAGTCAGAGACCACGACCCAAAGTTCTGAGTCCCAACGAACTTGAAAAATCGCAAAGTATTTATGACAGGCTAAGAAACCGGTGCCAACTATCCTAGTTTTTGGAGAATGACCTCTTCGCCCAAGCCAAAAGATAAAGTCATCCCAGCCCCACTCAAGCCATTCACAATGGTGACTCCCGCTTCGGGGTGGGCAATGAATTCGGTTTTGCCCGGTAGTTTGGCGTAAATACCGTGCCAGGTGGCGACAATATCCAGACAAGGAACCTGAGCGAAACCTCGCAGATAGCTCAGCACAAATTGATTGATGTCAGCCCGATCAA
>JBGSNT010000293.1:0-2201 GCA_041739575.1 Nodosilinea sp.
AACTGTTCTTGGCATTCAGTACGCTCTAGCCATTGACTCAGGGTAGACGATAGACTCATGACATCTTTTGGTTTGGGTACAGGGGCTATTGTCCCTTACCCATTTTCTTTTGGGGCTCCCCCAACCCCTGGATACGCCCGCATAAACCCATTATTCGAGAGCTATTGAGTACCGATATTGATCCTCAAAAAATCCAGGTTTATTTTTTTGATACCGCTGATTTGCAATTGTTTAATACCTACCAGGTTATTCTTCGGGGCCGCAGTAAGGCTGGCAAAGCCGACGATAGCACTGTCAAACTTCGCAGGCTTAATCCCGAATGGACATTTTCTGAGTGGAGAGAAGCAAAGGGAGAGTTTAAGGTGGAAGGCGATTGGGTGGGCGACAAGATCATTCGCTCTGCGTCTTTTAGCGCTGAGCGAGAGGATGGACTAATTGAACGGGTGGAAGCAGGCAAGGAGTCGATCGACAAGCTATTCACTAAGGAGCAGGAACAGTTCCTAAAAGCTGCCACCAATAGCGATATTAACCTGGACAGTTTAAAGGTGTTAGGCCCCGCCGAAGTTCATAAGTGGAAGCAAAGGTCGGAAAAGATCAACGAAGAGATTTGCCTAGAGTATTGGCAACTAGCAAATCCTCACGATGTTTTGCAAGAGAAAAAGGAAATTTTGGAGGTGTCGGTCAAGGTTGACTGCGATCGCGCCCAGGCAGTATGGGAGCATTTCAATACATTCCTCGAGCAGCATGGCATTGACCCTGGCGGTAAGCAGGTGCCCAAAACCAGCACTACCCTAGATTTTTTCGCCAGCTTAATTCAGACGGGCAAATTCCAATAAGCAAAAAGCGAGAGTAGAAAGGCGCAATCAAACGATGCGGCAAGGTGTGTTGTGCGATGGTCAAAGACCCGCCAGAGGCGATCGCCCAACGCGCCGCAGAAGAACGCAATGGCTACATCCGCTGGCTGGCGCTACGTCTATGTCACGGATGGGTAAAAGGTCTATCCCCAGTACATCCCGGACGGGGACCAGATTGTCAGCAAGACCTATAGGACTCGGGTCGAGGGAGAAAACACACGGCTCAGGCATTATCTGGCTCGATTGCCCCGAAAGACATTGTGCTATGCCAAGTGCGTAAATATGCTGAAGCACCCTATTCGTTTGCGACTTCACTACCTCAAATTTTGGGAGGTACCTGTCTCAGTATAGATTTATACTCTTATTTAGCAACGCCAGTTTTTGGGGTCCACGATAAGTCAGGATCAAGCCCGCATCGAGGCCCAGGAGTTCTTTGTGTCCTTTATCGGTGACCCCGATGATGACCAGAATGCAATGCCGTTCATCGGCACGAATGTTGAAGTAGATGCCATCAGCCCAGATATAGACGTAGCGCTGCTGCCGTAATGACCGCTGCTGCCAATCCTGGTGTTCATAGCTCCACTTCGCTTTCAACCGACTAATGGTAGCCGGAGAGACCCCTTTGGCCTGAGCCCCCAGCAGCGCGCTCAGGGCCTCGCTAAAGTCGCCCGTTGAGACCCCTTTGAGAGACAGCCACGGCAGCAGTTTTTCTACGCTACTGGCACGTTTCAGGTACGGCGGCATCCTAGGCTCTTCTCTACTCGAACAATTGCCCGCACCGTTATTGCTGAGTGGATTGAGGTGGTCTATAACCTGTAGCGATTATATTCGACCCTCGGTTACCTATCTCCGGTGCAGTTTGAAGACAACTGTTGGCTTTCTCTAGAGAGCCTGAACCTTAGTGGTGCAGAAAACTTTTTCGAGTCGCATGGTGGACGGCCCAGACGGTCAAAATAGCGGCTGAAACCCATTGCCTTCGTTCCGTTCGTCGAGAAATCCCAAATCCGCTGTCTCATCTATTGTTGTCACAGTGGGGCCGAGTGCGCTGTTCTACCGTAGCCCGTGCACCCTTTTCGATAGTAACGGGCACTGGTCTGCTAGCCGGTGATGGGTAAAATGGTTGCAGTGCAACTATCCCAGAGCTATGCATTGTCCTCACTGCCAGAGGCAACAGATCGTGAAAAATGGCCGGGAATCGATTTCAGGCGGGGTGCTGCTCCAGCGATATCGCTGCAATGACTGCGGCAAACGCTTTAATGAGCGCACTGGCACTCCCATGGCCCGACTCCGCACCCCCAGTTCAGTGGTGGCCACGGCGTTGAAGAGCCGCACCGAAGGAACAGGAGC
>JBGSNT010000300.1:0-3127 GCA_041739575.1 Nodosilinea sp.
GAGGCTACGGATATGACCTCAGTATCCCACCAGCAGCCAGCTATCATTCGTACAGAGCGAGGGCTGACAATTTCTGGTACACGCATCACTCTCTATGATGTGATGGACTATGTGACGGCTCAGTACCCCCCAAAATTCATCCGCTCTTTGTTTGACCTAACAGAGGAACAGATTAAGGCAGCTTTATCCTACATTGAAGCAAATCGTTCTGAAGTCGAAGCAGAATATCAGCTCGTTCTAAAGCAATCTGAGGAAAATCGGCGGTATTGGGAAGAACGTAATCGTGAGCATATTGCTCGTCTTGCAGCAATGTCGCCCAGACCAGGCCGAGAGGCTCTCTGGGAAAAACTCCAAGTGCAGAAGGCTAGGCATGAGCTAGAAGCATGAATTTCCTGATTGATCACAACTTGGGAGGACATGCAGAGATTTTATTGGGCAATATTGCGAGTCAAGGTTGGTTAGAGCTGATCTCGATTCGTTTTATCACCTTTAAGGAGATGAAACTACCTATTGACAGTAGCGATCGCATTGTTTGGCGAACTGCCCAGTCGAGTCAAATGATTTTGCTAACTGCCAACCGAAGTATGAAAGGTGAAGACTCCCTGGAGCAAGTTCTTCGAGAAGAAAACACTCCGGAGTCCTTCCCTGTTATTACGATCGGAGATGCTTATCGATTTTTAGCAGATCGAGTTTACCGAAACCGTTGTGCTGACCGTATCCTCGAAATCCTGTTAGATATTGAAACCTGGATGGGTGTTGGTCGTCTTTTTGTTCCATAACGGAATTAATCGAGGCTGACTTGCCTCGCAGGCCCAGTTCGAAAGGCTGACCTTCAAGATTTGGCTCAAGTCCTTAGAAATGCCCTAGTCTGATGACCTATTCCCCCGACAATGCGCTGATCATCCAGAGCGATCGCACCGTTCTGCTCGATGTCCACGCCCCCAACGCCGAAGCGGCCCAGGCGGCGATCGCGCCCTTTGCCGAGCTGGTCAAAAGCCCCGAACACATCCACACCTACCGCCTCAGTCCCCTCAGCATTTGGAATGCCCGCGCTGCCGGCATGCCCGTTGCCGATATGGTAGCGGCCCTTCAGGACCATGCCAAATACCCCATGCCCGAGTCGGTGGCCCAAGAGCTTGAGGCCCTCGGTCAACGGTATGGCCTGACCACTCTGAAAGCGGGAACCGGTGGAGATTTGCTGTTACAGGTCGCCGATCACCCCCTGGCAGAACTGCTGCTGCGCCAGGAGCAGGTGGTGCCACTGCTGGGGGAGCGGCTGTCGCCCACCACCTTTGCGATCGCTCTGGGCTATCGCGGCATTCTCAAGCAGGCGCTGCTGACGGCGGGCTATCCAGCAGAAGATCTGGCCGGTTACCTGGTCGGGGATGCGTTGCCCCTAGACCTCCTATCGACCACCCGCAGCGGCGACCCCTTTCACCTGCGACCCTACCAGAAAACAGCGGCCGATCTGTTCTACCAGGCCGGGCAGGCCAGGGGCGGCAGCGGGGTGATCGTCCTCCCCTGTGGGGCGGGTAAAACCATGGTGGGCATGGCGGCGATGGCGGTGCTCCAGCAGAAAACGCTGATTCTCACCAGCAGCCTTACCTCCGTCCACCAGTGGCAACGGGAACTGTTGGATAAAACCACCCTAACCGCCGACCAAATCGCCGAGTATAGCGGTCAACAAAAAGCCACCGGGCCAGTTACCCTGGCCACCTACCAAATCCTCACCTATCGGGCCAGCCAAGACGACGACTTTCTGCACCTGGGGTTGTTTGATCAGCAATCCTGGGGGCTGATTATCTACGACGAAGTTCACCTGCTGCCCGCGCCGGTCTTTCGCATCACCGCCCAACTCCAGGCCCGTCGTCGGCTTGGGTTGACCGCCACCCTAATTCGCGAAGATGGCCGCGAAGGGGATGTGTTCACCCTGATCGGCCCCAAACGATACGACGTACCCTGGCGCGAATTGGAGGGGCAGGGCTTTATTGCCGCCGCCGACTGTACCGAAATCCGCATTCCCCAAACCAAGGAACGGCAGATGGGCTACGCCACGGCGGGACGCCGCTATCAGTTTCGCATCGCCGCCGAAAACCCCCTCAAGGTAGACGTGGTGCAAGCCGTGCTGGAGCAAGAAGCGGGCCACCGAATTTTAATTATTGGCGAATACCTGGATCAGCTCAAGGCCATTGCCCAGCGAGTGGACTTTCCCCTGATTACCGGCAAGACCAGTCAGCCAGAGCGCGATCGCCTCTACGCCAGTTTTCGCAGTGGCGAGATTTCTGGCCTCATCCTCTCGCGGGTCGGCAACTTTGCCCTCGACCTGCCCGATGCCGATGTATTGATTCAGGTCTCGGGTAAATATGGTTCTCGCCAGGAAGAAGCCCAGCGGTTGGGGCGGGTGCTGCGGCCCAAGTCGGATGGCCGTAGCGCGCAATTTTACACCTTGGTGTCACTGCGCACCTGTGAGGAGGAATTTGCTCAGCATCGCCAGTTGTTTTTAACGGAACAGGGCTATCGCTATCACATTCAGTTTTGGGAGGTTTGAGGATTGCGCTGGCTTTGGACACCCATTTGAGTTGCGCTCTGCCCTTGGGTGATCTCATCTCATACAGTGCTTCAGCATATTTACGCACTTGGCATAGCACAATGTCTTTCGGGCCAATCGAGCCAGATAATGCCTGAGCCGTGTGTTTTCTCCCTCGACCCGAGTTCTATAGGTCTTGCTGACAATCTGGTCCCCGTCCGGGATGTACTGGGGATACACCTTATTACCCATCTGTGACATAGACGTAGCGCCAGCCAGCAGATGTGGCCATTGTGTTCTTCTTCGGCGCGTTGGGCGATCGCCTCTGGCGGGTCTTTGACCATCGCACAACACACCTTGCCGCATCATTTGATTGCGCCTTTCTACTCTCGCTTTTTGCTTATTGGAATTTGCCCGTCTGAATTAGGCTGGCGAAAAAATCTAGGGTAGTGCTGGTTTCGGAATGTGTCAACAAAAATGAGACAGAAACTAAAAAGAAATTAGTGTGGAACCGCCTGGCTGTTGGGATCAGCCATCGGTGGATTGATCCAAACGGCGGTGGGCACCACGGGTGGGCTTGGCGGGTGATGGACAAAGCGC
>JBGSNT010000341.1:0-2019 GCA_041739575.1 Nodosilinea sp.
CTCTTTGGCCATCCGTTTCCTGACCTCTTTGAGTCTGTCTTGAGTACCTTTACCGAGTTACCTATGCCTAGAAGGTCTTCTTCGTCACAACGCTCCAATCCCTGGCACAGTCAACCTGTCCCGGCTTAAGTTGATACCCGTGCCCCAGGAGGCCTTCTTTCTGCACCGCTCCATTGTCGAAAACTTTCGCCTGGCCGCCCCCAACGCCGCGATGGCCGACATTATGGCTGTCTGCGAAATCGCTGGAGCCGATGAGTTCATTCGGCAGATGCCCCAGCAGTACGACACGGTGCTGGGGGCCGTGGGGGCGAATATCTCGGGAGGGCAGCGGCAGCGATTGGCGATCGCTCGCGCCCTGCTGAACAATCCACCCGTGCTGATTTTGGATGAATCGACCGCCAACCTCGACCCGCTGACCGAAACCGACGTGCTAAAGCGGGTGCTGGCCCACCGCCGGGGACGGACTACCCTTCTGATCAGCCATCGCCCCCAGGTGATTCGCTATGCCGACTACATTGTCATGCTCGACCAAGGCCAACTGCAATTTAGCGGCCAACCCCAGGATTTTTGCCGCGATCGCGGGTCCTCCGACGCAGGTCACGCATTCCTGTACCAGCCTGCTTTAGTTTAGTTGTCGCCCGCTGCTACCCACCAGACACCGTACACCAGGCGCAGGTTATCAAAAAAGCGCAATCTTTGGGGTTTTCCCCAGAGGACATCGGCGAGGTGCTGATCGCATTTGGCCATTACCGCTTGCCTTTGACGTAAGGGATACCCAAAGCCGCTGGCGTCTGGTCTCGGGCATTGCCCAACAGCAGCACGATCAGCGTTATGACGTAGGGCAGCATCAGCAGAAATTCGTAGGGTATTTCCTCAGACCCCAGGGCCTGAATGCGAAACTGAAGGGCATCGGCCACACCAAACAGCAGCGCCCCAGCCAGCGCTAACCATGGATTCCAGCGCGAGAAGAAAACAATGGCGATCGCAATCCACCCCCGTCCGGCCGTTACGCCTTCAATAAACAAGTTAAGCTGCACCACCGTCAGCACCGCACCCCCCAAGCCCGCCATACCTGAGCCAATCAGCGTGCAGAGGTAGCGAAGGCGAGTCACATTTAGCCCTGAGGTCGCCACAGCCGCAGGGTTTTCACCCACCGCCCGAATTTGCAGGCCCCAATTGGTGCGAAACAGCAGGAAACTACACAGAATCACTAGGGCAACGCTGAGATAAACCACAGGGCTGTGGTTAAACAAAATGTCTCCAATAATGGGAATGTCTGAAAGTCCGGGAATTGGCCGCAGTGCAAGGCCCGTGATGCGAGCCTTGCCCAGGGCAGGATCGGCTCGATATAGGTAAGTTGTCAGGCTCTGACCTAGCAAAACCAACGTAATGCCCGCCACCACCTGGTCTGTGCGCCAGGTAATTGAGAGCACCGCCATCAGCAGCCCCATCAGTAGCCCGGCTACAATGCCCGCGCCCAAACCAATCCAGGCGGAGAGTTCGGCTAAACCTGTGCTTTGCTCCAGGTGGTAGGTGGTGGTGAACCCGGCCCAGCCGCCCATCAGCATGACCCCTTCTAGCCCCAGGTTCATTACCCCCGATCGCTGGGTGATGATTTCGCCCAGAACCGCCAGCAAGACCGGCGTGGCGAGGCGAATTCCGGCGGTGAGGATAGCGACGAGGAAGGTGAGGGTGAGGACTTGATCCCAGGGCATGGTGGAGGAGGGGGGGGGAGGGAGATGGGGAGGATGGGGAGGGGGGGAGAAACCGTAGCGTGGGTTAGGCCGGAGGTTAATCAGGTTGGCGTTGGCAAATCAAGCGCTGGCCGTAACCCACAAACGAGCATTCCACTGCATAGAAAATCTTTAACTCGCGCCTACATTAAACCTTATCGGAAATTGAGCTAGTAGAATCAATAGCAGGAGCAGCGACCAGGTAGATCCCATGAAAATGACTTATGCCGAGTTGCGGACGAAGTCTCGGATTCTATGCAGTTTGACAGGACTGACGGGTCAAGAG
>JBGSNT010000011.1:0-11594 GCA_041739575.1 Nodosilinea sp.
CGTCTATTTAAGTCGATTGAAGAGTTAGAAGCCCTTATCAATAACCTGTTGAATGAGGGTGATCTTGTAATAAATTGGGGGCGTAATCTCAAAAATAAAGGAAATGCTGTGGATGCAATTTAAATGCGCAACAGCTTACAGCCCCTACGTTAGCGGGCCTGATTTGGAACTGGTCTTTTGGAGGGTTTGATAGTACATCTGAACGAGGAACTTTTACCACTACCTTCGGGGACATCGACGACCCGGATACGGTTTATAAGATTACGGAATTTGCTGTAATTACTAGCGGCTTTGGAGCACCCATCGGTAGTGACAGTGATGGTACCTATACCGGTCCTTTATCCGCTGGGGGGCCAGTCAACCCTTCATTTCAATTTTCAACAGATGGACAAACTCCTTCTCCTTTCTTTTTTCAACCAAATCCTTTCTTAGACTTCAGCTACTATCAAACTAATTTCTCCGAAACTCAGTTTGAATATCAGTTTGGTGAATATGCTTTAGCACCTGAGCTAGGAGGCACTGGCGTACTGAAAACGCAGCCAGACAATAGTTTCCTAACCAATGGCTTCGTCCAAGGTGGTCTCGTCTTGCAGCCCCCAAATACTGGCATTGGAGTTTACCAATCCTCAGTAAACGGAGGCACTGGCAATGATGACATCAGCATTTCTGGAACAGGAACAATTAGTTATGGTGTGTCCCAGGCTTCGGTGTTCGGAGGAGACGGAGATGACTCTTTTTACATTGAGGCAACAGGTGGTTTTGCTGTAGGGGTCTCCGAAAGTGCCATCTATGGAGACAAGGGCCATGACTACTTTGCCATTAGCGGTTCCACCTTCGCCATCAAAGACGCTCTCATTAGCGGTGGTGACGGCAACGACACCTTCGATACCGGCATTGGCCAGGGCACAGTCGATGGCGGCATTGGAGACAGCGACCTGATTTTCTTGAACTTCTTTAATGCTCAAACCATGGGCATTAAAGAGTTGGCTAGCAACGGTTTGCTCATTACCGGTACCCAAGATAACCAGGGGAATGCCGCGAACTGGAGTCAAGCCATCGTGAATATGGAGCAGTTTCAGGTAGGTAGCACTGTCTTTACTGCTGCCGGGGATGTAGTGACCTTCTTGCAGGGCGCTGCCTAACATTTAGGCGGGCTAACTCGGTACACGATTGCCTGGGGCTTTTGTCAAGCCCCAGGCATTTTAGGGTTGAGGGTCATCGCTTCTGGCTCTTACTACTGGAGCCGCTGCACATTTTGCTGGGCATAGGCCAGGTTGGGCTGGTACTGCACCGCCTTTTGCTGGGCCACAGCGTAGTTGGGGTCTGCCTGAGGAACTCGCTCCATCAGGGCGATCGCAGCGGCCCAGGCATCGGCCACCGACTGCCATTGGGCCGCAGTTTGGGCGGTTTGAGCCTGATTAGCCGCCGATTGAGCCGCATTTACGGCCTGCCTGAACAGGTCTTCCTCGGCCACGGCAGCAGGGTTAGGGGGTGGTTCTGCCGGGGGCGCGGGCGTCCCTGCATCGGGCACCACGGGCTCAGTGACCACGGGTTCGACTGGGTTGGTTCGGCCCCTCCGCAGACCGTTGAGCAGCAGACCACCGAGGAGTAGCAGTAAGGCCACTAACCCCAGCCCCAGAATTAGCCGCATGGGCAAACCAGAGCCACCGGTTTGACGCACACCCCCATCGGCATCGAACTGATCGGGGGTAAGGGAGACATGGCTAGAGGGGTCGGTGCCAAACTCTTGGATAAAGTCATCCGTGGCATCGGGTTCATCGTCGCCTAGGGCCACCCCGTTGCGATCCTGGATAAAACCGTTAGAGTCCCCGGCACTGTCGCTAAATAGGTCGGCATCAAAGCTCTCGTTGTCGAAGCTCTCGCTGTCAAAGCTCTCGTTGTCAAAGCCCACATCCACCAAGCCCTCGTCGGCGAAGCCTTCAGCCCCAAAGCCTGGGCCACCGATGTCCTCAGCTCCCAGTTCAACGGACTCAAAGGCCAGATCCGCATCGTCGACTTCAAAACTCAGCTCGGCTGGGACAGGCTCATCGGTAAAGGTCTCGGGCTGTCCAAAGGTCTGTTCATCTTCTTCAAATGCCGCAAAGTCGGCGGCTTCACCGAGACCCGCCGCCGCCATGAAGTCACCCTCAACGGTTTGGTCAAGCTCGACCGTAGAATCGAACAGAACATCGGCCTCAGCCGCAAAAAAAACGGGTTCGATGTCCTCCGCCTCGAGCCCAAGGGCACCGGCGGAGTCCTCCATGGGTGAAAACTCCTCCACCTCAAACGGGTTAGGGGGTGAGGAGTCAACCGCCGGATCAAAGACAAAACCAGCGTCAAAGTCGCCTGCATCCCCCAGGTCACTCCCAGGGTCGGCGGTAGACTCTAGCTCTAGTTCAGGGTCAAAGCTTTCCGCCGCCTCAGCCCACGGCGGGGCTGAGGCACTGGACACGCCCAGATCGGCGACATTAAACTCCCTGAGATCCTGCTCAGGGGTCCAGGCTAGGTCAAGGTCAGCATCGGAAGCCAACTCCTCGGGGGCCAAGAGGTCGTCGGTGCCCAGGTCCTCGGTGCCCAGGTCAAGGGCAGCGAAGTCGGGGTCAGCCAGGTCCTCGGAACCAACATCAGGGGTGGATAGGTCGGCGGCCGCCCAATCTAGGTCATCGGCGACATCGAGGTCTGTGGGCCCAGCATCGTCCGGCGGCATTGCTTCGGCCCCAAGGGCCTCCGAGCCCAACATCTCTGCATCAAAGGCCTCGATACCATCTGTTCCAGCCGTCCCAAGATCGAGATCCAAAGCCTCAGGAGCCTCAGGATTGAAGTCATCCGCCGCCACCTCGGGGTCGGAGGCTAGACCATCGTCCCAGGCAACCATGTCGTCTAGGTCAGGAAAATCAGCCTCTGCCTCCCAGGGGGCGGCACCGCTGTCGGTTGCCAACTGGCTGGCGGCCAGACCCAGGTCTGGGCTACCGGCGCTGGCTGCATCACTGCCCCAAAGATCGTCCAGCTCAGAGCCGGTGATATCGGGGGGCAGAGGTGCTTCAGAAGGGAGGTCTACGTCAGCCCCAGCTCCGCCATCGCTGGTCTCGAGCGCCTCTAGGTCAAACTCCGAGGTGTCCCCAAAGTCTAAATCCAGGTCTGAGGAGTCTAGCTCTGGGGCGTCTAGCTCTGGGCTCAGGGCCAAATTGTCGGAGCCGAGGTCTAGGGGCAGAGCTGTCGCCGCCGTCATGTTATCGAAGTCGATCTCGGCATCGAGATCGGCGGCCCCTTCCTCTAAACCCAGATCGAAATCAAACCCACCGTCGGCACTGGTCAGGCCGGGGCCATCGGCGAAGCTGGCGTCAAAGTCGGCAGCTGGTGCGGCAGTTTGATCGGTAAAGCCCAGGTCAAAATCTAGCTCGTCCCCAGGGGTTAGCCCGGTAGGGGAATCAGCGAAATTGAGGTCAAGGTCAAGGTCCTCTGCATCGGTAGCCGCGCCGGGCTCGTCGATCAGGCCCAGGTCAAAATCCAGGCCGTCCGCCGAAGCGCTATCCAGTGTCTGGTCGGCAAACCCCAGGTCAAAGTCTAGATCGGTCGCCGCACTGGTCTCGCTCGGGACATCGTTCAAGCCCAGGTCAAAATCTAGGTCCGAGGCGGGCATCGCGGCCGCGGTTTCGTCGGGGAGGCCCAGGTCTAAGTCATTGGTCAAGTCACCCGCGCTGTCGGCAAAGCTGAGGTCAAAGTCGCCAGGGGCGTCTACCCCCAGGTCGCTGGCGCTATCGGTCGTCAGATCGAGGTCAAAATCCAGCAGGTCGGCGGCTGGGGGCTCATCGGTCAGGCCTAGGTCAAAGCCATCGTCGGTACCGTCGGTGAAACTCAGGTCAAAGGTGCTGTCGGCCTCTAGCCCCGCATCGTCGGTGCCATCGATGAGGCCCAGGTCAAAGTCCAGGCCGGTGCCATCTAGGTCTGTGCCATCTAGGTCTGTGCCATCCAGGCTTATATCTAAAGCACTGCCTAGATCGAGATCGCCTAGGTCCTCAACCGCTGGGGTAGCGCTGTCGAAATCGAGGTTTAGGTCGCTGGGGGGCTCGACCGCAGAAGGCCGTAGCTCCAGGGCTTCGCTCCAGGCGAACGTGTCGCTGCCTGGCTGCTTAGCGCTGACCGTGAGGTGGTGAATGGTGGCTAGCTCTAAACCCGTGATACCTTTCTTAACGTAGGTCACCAAGTCTGCTTGATTGGGAACCTGGGCCGATTCTAGATTGACCCTCAGGGTGTTTTCCTGCTGCATCACGTGGGCAGTTATGCCCTGGGCCTCTAGATGGCGATTGATCAGAGCCGCGATCGCGTCTGGGTTGCCTAGGCGGGCCTGTTGCAGAACATTGGGGGGCGTAATAGACATAGGGCTCTCTTGAATTCTATGAATTCAGCGCACGGGCCGGAGAATTCCCTATAGTATGCCCGTGGTGGCAAATATTGGCACAATCAACCTGTAACGGCGCTCGAACTGAGTATTTTGGCCTCCTCAATAGTTATGGATCTGAAGTTATTGATCTGAGCTGTGAATTTTGCTTAAGGGGCCTGCTGCTCCAGTTCTCGCAACAGGCTTTCGAGCTGCTGTTGGGTTTCCCCGTAACGCTGCCAGTCGCCCTGCTGAAGGGCCTGCTGACCATTTTCGTAGGAATCTAGGGCGGACTGAATCAGATCGGCCAGGTTAGAGGGCAACGGTGTGCCCGGACTGGCTGAGGTCGACTCGAGCGGGGCTCTACTTACTTCCCCAAAGATAGCATCTAGGCTTTGATCCAGGGTTTCTCGCATGACGACGCGATCGCTGTAGGCCACAATCACCCGCCGCAGCTCCGGCAGTTCGCCCTGGTCGGCCCTTAGATAAATGGGCTGCACGTACAGCAGCGACTGCTCTACCGGAATCACCAGCAGGGTGCCGCGAATCACCCCTGACCCCTGCTGGCTCCACAGGGTGAGCTGTTCGGAGATTTCGGGGGTTTGGCTAATGCGGGCCTCGATCTGGGTGGGGCCAAACACCAGCTCCTGTTTGGGGAATTCGTACAGCAGCAAGCGACCATAGTTGTCGCCGTCAGAACCACCGGCCATCCAGGCGATCATGTTGTCGCGGTTGGCGGGGGTAAAGGGCAGAATCTGCAAAAACTCTTCCTGGCCCAGCTTCGGCAACTTCATGATGATGTAGTAGGGCTCCATGGTCCTGGCTACGCCATCGGTGGTTTGCTCCGGGAACCGCCAGAGGTCCTCGCGGTTGTAGAACACCTCCGGGTTTTCCATGTGGTAGGCCCGGTACATTTGGGCCTGAACGGTGAAAATATCCTGGGGGTAGCGCAGGTGCTCACGGTACTCAGTGGGCATTTCCGCCATGGGCTTGAAAACGTTGGGAAAGATGCGGCTGTAGGTGGCCAGTAGGGGGTCTTCCCCATCGCGGGCGTAGAATTCCAGGGTGCCATCGTAGGCATCGATAAAGACTTTGACCGCGTCGCGAATATAGTTGACGCCGTTGCGCATCAGGGGATTCGTGCTGTCAACCAGGGAAACCAGATCGGTGCGGCGGTTGAGGGGCTCGGAGTAGGGGTAGCGATCGCTGCTCGTGTACCCATCCAAAATCCACTTGATGCGGCCGTCGATCAGGGCCGGGTAGGGGTCGCCGTCGAAGGTGAGAAAGGGGGCGATCTGAAGGACGCGATCGGTAATCACCCGGTGGTAGTGAATGCGGGTCTCAGGGCTGAAGTAGTTGGAGATCAGTAGGCGCACATTGCCCAGGTCGTAGGCGTAGACCAGGCGGCGCAGCAGTGAGTTGAGGGGCACCCCGCCTTCTCCCGTGTAGCGGTAGGAGGCGTTGGTGTCGCCCTGGGGGTAGTCAAACTCGTCGGTGTTGGCACCGGTAAAAATGTAGTTGCGGGTGCTCTCCCCGTAGTAAATGCGGGGCTGGTCCAGGGGGACATCCACCGTTGAGACGGGGGGCACATTGCGAATAAAGAACTCCGGCAGTCCGTTGGGGGTGATCTGGTTGACCGGGCTCATCACGATGCCAAAGCCGTGGGTAAATTTGAGCTGGCGGTTAATCCAGTTTTGAGCCTCAGGGGGCAGCTGCTCGACGGGCAGTTCGCGGGCTGAGAGGGTGACCTGGCGGTAGTCACCGTTGAGGGTGTAGCGGTCAATGTCGACGTCTTCAAAATTGTAGTAAAGCCGAATCTCCTGCAGCTGTTTATAGGTGCTCAGCAGGGGGGCGTAGTCCCACAGGCGAATGTTGCCGATGGTGGGGCGGTTGGCATCCACCACCTCGCGGTTGAGGTCGTTTTCAGCGGGGAAGGGCTCTGCGGTGACGCTGGTCAGGTTATAGGCCTGGCGGGTGAAGGCGATGTTGTGTTCGATGTAGGGGCGCTCGATGGTGAGCTCGTTGGGCTCAACCACAAAGTTCTGCTGAAACCAGGGATAAAGGCCATTGGCCAGCACCAGCAGCCCCAGGTACATGCCGATGCCAAAAATCGGCAGCGAAAAGCCGCTGCGCCCCAGGGCAATAATAAACAGCGCCGCCACCGCCAGGGTGACAAAGCCCATCAGCCAGTAGGACTGGAGCCGGGCGTGGACGTCGGTGTAACCCGCCCCGAAAATGACGCCGCTGTCGGAGTAGAGCAGGGCGTAGCGCTCGAGCCAAAAGCCCGTCGCCAGCACTACGGCGATCGCCGCCAGCAGCAGGCACAGGTGGGCCTTGGCCTCGCCGGTGAGAAAGTACTTCCACCCCCGCTCGGGCCGCACCTCGCCCTTGAGGGAGTAGACCGCTGCCGCGATCAGCAGAGACGACACCAATAGCCCCAGCAAGGCCGACTGCAGCCCCTGCCACAGAGGCAGTCTAAACATGTAAAAGCTAATGTCGCGCTGAAAGATCGGGTCAACGGTGCCAAAGGACGTCGGGTTGAGGTACTGCAACACCGTTTGCCAGGCCGAGGCTGCTCGCAGGGCCGCCCCCAGCGCCAGAATGAAAATTAGCCCCACAACGCTGAGGTTGAGCAGGTGCCCCAGCTGATCGCGCTGGGTCTGGTCGCTGTAGCGGCTCAGAAAGCGGTAGGTGCGATCGCGGGTCAGCCGCAGCGCAAAGACATAGTTAGCCCACAGTACCCCGGCATAGAGGGCAAACGCCCCGACTCCCAGCCCCAGCTGCCACTTAAGGCGCAGCCAAAATACCGACCCATAGCCCACCGACTCAAACCACCACGACTCGGTCAGCAGATGCACCAGACTACCTGAGAACACGAGTAGCAGCGTAACGGCCACTAGCCAGGGCAGCAGCAGCCGAATTCGGAGAGTCTTAGTGGGAGAATAGGTCACAGGGATAGCAATTAGGGGAGGGAAGATTAGGTGCCAAATACTGCACCAGAGACAGGCTCTAGGGACTAGACTCCTAAAGTCTAGCGACCTCTACCCCTGAGAACACCCTTAATGGCGTTGGGCTTCATTTTTTTTAGGCTGTTCCAGCTATCCCAAGTCGAGTTCGGGAGCCGTAATTTCCCTATAGGTAGAACGCCACTTCTAGACTTGGATTTGGTTCACACATTATTGTCAACTTTTATTAAGCTCCTGGGGAATGTCCGGAAATTTACGGAAGTTACCTGGGAAACCTAACTGGCAGTAGCCCTCCTTCGGTGCCCCACCTATGAGCGAATATACAGGCATGACCCCCACCGTCATCATTGGCGTGGGCGGCACGGGTAAAGAGATTCTGATCAAAATTCGCCGCATGATTGTGGAGCAGTACGGCTCCCTCGACGCCCTGCCTATTGTCTCGTTTTTGCACATCGACACCGAGCAAAATGCCAAGGTCTCCGAAGCGCAGACCGTGCTCAAACAGGACATCTCTCTGCGGCCCATCGAGCAGGTGTGGGCCAAGGTCGAAGACGCCAAGGCCATTCTCAACAAGCTGTCGGCCTACCAATATTTGGACGAGTGGTTCCCCAGCGAGCTCAAGGGCACCGACTCGATTTTGTCGGGGGCGGGGCAGATTCGCGCCCTGGGGCGGTTTGCCTTTAGCCTCAACTATCCGCTGATCAAGGACTACTTCACCAAGGCCAAGGGGCGCATCGTCGGCCACGAGAAATTCATGCTCGATCGCTGGAAGGTGCAGCTCGACAAGGGCATCAACATCTTTGTGGTCTGCTCGTTGTCGGGTGGCACCGGCTCCGGCATGGTGCTCGATCTGGCCTACAATCTGCGCGACTGGGTGCCCGTGTCAGAACTGCCGCAGACCAGCGCCTTTTTGGTGCTGCCGGGGGCGTTTTCGGGGCTGGGCGATCGCGTCATTGCCAACGCCTATGCGGCGCTGATGGAGCTGAACCACTACAGCCGGGGCGACACCCGCTTTGACGTGCAGTACAGCGACAGCCAGAGCGATCGCATCACCAGCCAAAGCGGCCTCGATGCGCCCTTCAACTTCACCTACCTGGTGGGCAACAGCAACGACAAAGTCACCTTCCCCACCCTGGGCGACGTGCTCGAAATGGTGGCCCAGAACGTCTTTCTTGACTTTAGTTCCGGCTTTAGTCAGTACAAAAAGCTGGTGCGCGACAACGTGCGCAAACACTGGGCCAGCCCCGACGCCCTGGGCTACCCGCAAAACTTCATGAGCTTTGGCCTCTCCAGCATTCAGTTTCCGGTGGAGCGGGTGCTAAATGCCTGCTCGGCCCGCCTGGCGGCCAAGCTGGTGGACTGGTGGAGCAACCCCACCCCCGCCCCGGCGGCGATGTCGGATCTGATTCGCACCGAGATTCTCCCAGGCCTGTTTTTGGCGGAATCGGAGCACGACCACCAGATCATCGACAGCATCAGCATGGGCGACAACAAAAAGCCCTACGCCAAGGAAGTGGCCGACTGGGCGGCGGGCATTCGCAAGCGCCGCAATGACCTCAACATTCCCTTTGAGAACCTACAGCGGTTTATCTCCAACGAGCAGGAAAAGTACGCTCCCCACTTCCACGACACCGGCACCGACCCCAAGCGCTGGAGCGACTACTTCCAAAAAATGTGGGACAACCTGACCTGGCTGATCCCCGAAAAGCGCAAGGAACTGCGGGCCGCCGTCTACCAAATGGTGGAAGACCGCTTCCGGGGGCCAAAGTTTACCCGGCAGTTTCTAGAAGTCTTAATCGAGGTGTTTGCCGACTTTCGCAGCAAATTTGACCAAGATCGGCAGAAATACTGGCTGCCCCGCGAGCGATCGGCCCAAAACGCCCTGCAAACCCTGCTGAAGCAGATCGACGATCATGCCAAGCAGATGATGATGCTCAACCGCAAGAAAGTCATCGAAGACGACTTTCAGGGCATTATGCAGGCCCTAGAGCAGGTCTATGTCTCCAAGGTCGAGATCAAGGCCCGCACCCTGGGGGTGCTGCTGCTGGATGGTCTGCGAGAAGAAATTGACCAGCTCTTGGTCGATCTCACCGCCTTTGAGACCGTGCTCAGCAACGTCCACACAGAACTGAGGGACAAAGAGCAGGTCTACACCCGCGAAACCGGCGGCCTGACCGTCAACGGCATTTTGCTCTACGACGAAAAAGAAATCGACGCCGCCTACCGCAAAACCGTCGCCGACCAGGAAGAAACCCTTTGCCAAACCCTCTCCCAGCAGGTGCTCGAAGAACTGCGGGTGCGTCTGTTTGACCTCTACCCCTACGACGCCCTCAAAACCAAAGACCTCTATGAGCGGCTGCTGGGCCAGGCCATGGATGTGTTTCGTCGCCGCAGCCAGCTCGACATTTCCACCGCCCGCAAATTTCTGGAGCAGTACCCCACCGTCGAAATGCAGGAGGCCCAGATCAAAACCACCTTCGAGAAATCGGAAGCCTTTCTCCGCCTCAGTCAGGAGCAAAAGAAACTGGGCTGGGACGACAAGCTAGAGAAGTACCAAAAGCTGGTGGGCATCCAGGGCGGCAGCAAACCCACCGACCCGGCGGTCTCGGCTCTGCTGCCGATGATTCGTAAAACCAGCACCGTCACCGACAAAGAAATTCGCCCCCTCAACGACCCCTACCACATCTACTTTGTGCAGGAGATCGGCGCTTTTCCGCTGCGGATGATTGAGGGCATGGAGCGGATGCGATCGCTCTACCGCGCCGTTTCCCAAGCTGACCACAACCCCCTGCACACCCACCAGGACTACCGCCAGTTTGGCGATGTCATGCCCGAAACCAGCAACGAGCGCCAGGCCCGCTACAACCTGATGCTGGCCAACGCCCTGGGCCTGGTGCGCCGCGAAGACAACCGGGTGACGGGCTTTGCCGAGGTCAAATTTACCTACCGCGACAAGCTTACCGGCTTCGATAAAACCGAGGTAATGGGGGCCACCTGGGAAGAGGCGGAGGACTTTTTGCTCACCGACCAAAACCGCCGCCTGGCCGAAACCCTGGATGGAGGGATTCGCGCCATTGGCGAACAGGCCGCCACCAAACCCCAAAAACAGGCCCTCTACACCCAGGTGATGACCTACCTGCAACAGCAGGAGCAAACGCTTCCGGGCGGTTCCGACAGCGACGACTACAAACGCATCCAGGCGGCAATTTCCAACTTCGTCACCACCCACCGCCTGTTTATTCCCGCCGACCAACCCCCGGTGCCTGTGGCCATTCCAACCCCAGTGGCCCCCGCTGCCCCGGTGGCTGCGCGTCCCAGCACCAACCCCATCCCCGTCGTCCTCGACTCCGAAAATCTGGCTAAATACGCCAAGCTGGTGGAAAGTTGCTACCGTCGCGGCACTCCTTCTGCCACGGAGCTAGCGCTGCTGGAGAAATTTCGGGTGAAGTATGGGGTGTTGGTGGAGCAGGCGAATGCGATCGCCGCCCAATACCAACCCCAAGACACCCTCGAACAAGCCGCCGCCGAATTTGCCCTGATGTTCCGCGCCTTTCTCGACAACGACGGCGAAATTGACCTGGAGGAGCAGGCGCAGCTGCTTGAACTCCAGGAAGAACTGGGCCTGACGAATGACCAAGTGGCCATTATTGAGGAGAACGTGCGATCGGAACTGGCTTAGGGGAGTGCGCAAGCCAATATCCCAGCGATTGACGAACAGCATGGCTCTTCGAAAAACACGGTGACTGCGTTTCCTCTAAGTGGTGGACAATCAATATCTACTCTATAGCTGCGGAGTGAGAAAAAATACGAATCTTTGCCGTCTAGCTACCCTACAGAGGACTATTATGCAGATTATTCGCAGCCTACTTACCCTCACAGAGCGATTAGACAGTGGATAATCTGCCTATTTATCCAGATCGGGGGGTGTGCAGACTGAATCGATTTAATAAATTATTAGCTGTACAATATTTAGCAAATATTTGATCGATATTGAAAAGCAATAGAAATGATAGAAGAATTCCAGAAAGATCTTCTTACTCTGAATAGCCTCCAGGTATATCGAAAATATGTACTTGCTGGGACGTGTCACGCGTTAAACAACGATCAACACGGGCGTATCCAGGGGTTGGGGGAGCCCCAAAAGAAAATGGGTAAGGGACAATAGCCCCTGTACCCAAACCAAAAGATGTCATGAGTCTATCGTCTACCCTGAGTCAATGGCTAGAGCGTACTGAATGCCAAGAACAGTT
>JBGSNT010000027.1:0-19059 GCA_041739575.1 Nodosilinea sp.
ATTTTTCTCAGAAGTCCGGCCTCTCTACTTCTGCCTAAATTCCTAGCCGCCAAGCTTATCCCTCAGAAACCCCCAGATACACTACCTCTGACAGCCTAGCTCTAAGCCTGGATCCAAGTAAAACTTATGACTGTCCAGATACTTCAGAGGGAGAATCTTTCCGTTGAATCGGGTGGGATCTCTCCCTCCAGGGACGTAATCCTGGGTTTCTGCGTAGCTATCGTCAGATCGGCCCACAGCTGTCAGGGGTAGGGACCCCCACATTCTGGGCACGTGGTTATTGCTAGGGGAATCCTACAGATCACTCTGGGACAGATCGCTCTGGGACGACAATTCGCGAGACGCCGTCGCCTGGATTGTTAGGCCTCCCACTGCCGGGAAGGCTAGGGCGCTAACAGCCCTCCCTCAGCTGAGCCACCAGCAGCAACAGCTCATCTATCTTCCCCCGCAACAGACTGGCGGGCTGGTTTGAGTGGTTAATCACAATGCTAAACACCAGGGGTTCATAGTTGGGCGGCTGCACATAGCCCGATAGGGCCACATTCCCCGTCAGGGCGCCGGACTTACCCTGCAACCGTCCCTCCAGCACCGTATTGCGTAGTCTATTGCGCAGGGTGCCGGTTTGCCCAGCCACCGCCAGCGAGGCTCGAAACACCTGTCCCTGGGGATGGACAGCCATCGCCTGCAGCGTCTCTACCAGCGCCACCGGGGATACCAGGTTGTGTCGCGAAAGCCCCGAACCGTCGGACAATCGCAGTGCCTCTGTCCTTATCCCCAGCGCCGCCAGGGTTGCTTTAACCGCCTCGCCCCCGGCTTGACTGGCTTCCGCAGGGTTCTCGGTAGCCACCACCCCTAGGGTTTTAAACAGGGCCTCAGCGTAGAGATTGTCGCTATCTCGGTTAGCTGGAATCAACAGTTCTCCCACCGGAGGGGACATTACGACGGCCAGCTCTTGCCCTGTGACCAGGGCTGGCTGTTGAGTAATTACCGTTTGCCCTACCGGCATGGACCGTTGCTGAAGCGCTTGCCCTAGGGCGGCCCCGAACTGCTGGGCCGGATTGAGTACGGCCAAATTAAAGGTCTCTGGTGTATCTCCTTGTGCCATCTGACCGGTTACCCATAGCGTGGGAGAATCTCCGGTGCGCCACAGCCCAACTCCTGGGGCTGTGGCTCCCGCCGCCACCGTTAAGGCGTTATTCACTACGGCCCATGGGCCGGCCGGCAACGGTTGAGGCCACGCCAGCTGGAGGGAACGGCCCACCTGGGTCGGCGCTACCTGAACTGCCACTGCGTTGCGGTTCAAAATTAAGCTGTTGATCGGGGCCCCGTAGTCAAACTGGGCATCTTCCCACTCCCAGGTGGGATTGGTGGCAAAGCCTGGAAAATAGGATTCGTCCACCACTAACCGACTGACCGGCCCTACGCCCGCCTGGGCTACCTGCTGAGCCAAGGATTCGATCTGGGCATCGGTGAAGGTTGGATCGCCCTGGCCCATTACCCGCAGTATCGCAGTGCCGCCAGGGCCAGGGGTGGCGTAGACCGAGGTCCGCAGTTGGTAGTCGGGGCCGAGGCGATGGAGTACCGCTGCGGTGGTCAGCAGTTTGGTGTTGGAGGCGGGGACAAAGAGGCGATCGCCGTTGCGGTTATAGAGGGTGCGCCGGTTCTGCCCCTGAGTTTGTAGCACCATGCCTGTGTAGGCTGTATCTAAAGGAACCTGGTTGAGCCTCGCCTCTAGCTGGGTCGCCAACTGGGCTGGGCATAGGGCAGTGGCGGCCTGGGGCGCGCCAACCCAACCCACCGCTATCCCCAGGCTTAGGGACAGAGTCCATCGGGGCTTCCCCCCTATGAAACGAAGGGATCGCATCGCGGCGGTGGTCAATCTATCCGGCAAAGCCCCGATGGCGCTTTTTGAGCGTTTCCACCTGTTGGGCGACCTCCGGGTCATAGAGTCGCAGATAGTTCCAGTAGCCCCCAAATACCGATCGCACATAGCCCTTAGTCTCTGGAAAAGGTATCTTCTCGGCAAAGTCATCGGCATCGGTATAACCGCCTCGGTCAATCCACTTGGCGACATTGCCCGGCCCGGCGTTGTAGCTGGCCACCGCAAACAGGGAATGGTTGTCGTATTCGGAGTGGGTATAGTCAAGGTACCAGGTGCCCAGTTTGACGTTGTCGTTGGGGTTGTTGAGGTCGTAGCTCTCTAGACCGGCTTTGCTCTGAATCCAGGCGGCGGTAGCGGGCATCACCTGCATCAGACCGGCTGCCCCTACCCCAGAGCGGATTGTGGCCTCAAAGCGCGATTCCTGGCGCATTAGGGCTGCCACCAGTAGCGGGTTCAGCTGTCGCTGGGCCGACCAGGTTTCAATCAACTCAGCGTAGGGCAGCGGGTACACCCCATGCCAAAAATCGGGGCGCTGCTTCAGGTCCTTCACCGCCTTAATATCCGCTGGGTCATCGGTCAGGCTCAGGCTCGACACCTGGTAAATGCCGTTGATGTTATCGTTGGTGCCTAAGCGCATCAGCCCATCGGTAAATTGCTCTGCAACGGTGGGATCTTGATAGTTGGCGTACTCTAGCTGCCACTGTTCCCAAGCGCGCTGGTCTTGGCCCAGCAGATAGAGCTCTTGCAGGGTGTCTGAACCGACGGGTAAGGGGGTGCGACGGGTGGGTAAGGCGATGGGTGGAATCTGCGATCGCACCGTCTTAAAGTCGCCCACATTCCACCCCAGGGCCACCGCAGCCCGCCAGGCGTAATAGGACTCTGGATGGCGAACAATCACGCTTTCTAGCGCTTTCTGAGCGACATCGGCCTGGCCCAGCTGGCGGCCCCATTTACCGACCCAAAATCCGGCATCGGCGGCCAGGTCGCTATCGGGGCTGTACTTGAGGACGTCGCTGGCCCAGCTCAGGGCCATGGTCAGGTCGCCCTGATCGGCGGCATTGAGGGCATTGTTGAGGCGAATTTGGGCCGCGGCGTCGGAGCCCCTGTGCTCTTTTAAAATCAGCTCGCGGGTGGCCTGGGCCGACTGGCTGCTGCCCAGTTTATCGAGCCGGGTGGCGCGCTCTAGCAGAGCCTCGGCGGCCCGGTCTGGGAACCGGTTGGCTACCTGGTCGAGCACCCCTAGAGCCGCTTCATCGGAGACACTTTGGGAGAGGCGGAGCAGGCCGGTGGCGGTTTCAGGGGCGTCGGGAAATTGCCGGTCGAGCGCGGTGAAGAGGGCGATGGCGCGATCGCGTTTTCCCCCCACCTGTAGCCCCCGGGCGGCCCGATATAGGTTGCGGGGCGAGGGGCTTGCCTGGGCGTAGGCTGCCCCGGCATCGCCATAGCTGTCAATGCGCCAAAACCCAAAGCCAATGGTCTGCCAGTCCTCAGGGCTGAGCTGGCCGCCAAACTCAGTCTTGAGCCGCAGCAGGATGGCACCGGCATCGGCCCGATGTAGCCCGGCCCGCGCCATCAGCATCAGCAGGGGCAGAGCATCGGCCCGGCGTGGATCGGCGGTCAACCGCTGGTGGGCGACCTCCGCCGCCTTGGGGTGGCGCGGAAACTGCTGCACCAGCTGATCCCAGTAGGCCGGGTCCTGCTGGCCCAGCTCGTATAGCAGGGGCGCGATCGCCCCTGTGTCGGCGTACTCGGTTAAAATTCGCTGCTGAGTTTGCTGGGCCGCCGCTGTCTGCCCCGCCGCCCGCTGAGCCTGGGCCAGCGCCAGGGCGATGTAGGGGGCCATGGCCGGATACTCTGCCTCTAGCCCCTCCAGGAGAGGAATGGCGCTGCCGCCGCGATCGCTATTGATTAAATCTAGGGCCAGCAGATATTGAGCCCGGTGGCGGCTGAGGGCATCGCGCCCCTGGGTTGCCGTCTTTAGAGCCTCCTGGCGCTGGTCGGCGGGTTGCAGCGCCAGGGCCAGCACCGGGTCGTTGACGTGCAAGGGATCGGCGTGACCTAGCCCCGGCAGCAGTGATTCCTCTGACGTTCCATAGGAATTGCCCCCCGGTGGCGCCGTATTGACCAGGGCGGCCACCATTCCCAGGGATAGAGCACTTACCCCAGTGATTGCCAGCAGGGGCAGGCTAGCCTTCAACCGTTTCACCATGACAGGCCTATCTACTCTTAGATAACGGTTCTACGAAATTCCCAGTTTTGAGACTAGGGGGATAAACCCTGCCCGACTGGACCGTGCCGCTCTATCTTACCTAGCCGATTCATTATTGACTTCCCATCCCCAAACCATGTCTAGCATCAGCCTAAGGTTTATAGTAAACAGAGCATATTAGCCCCTAGGTTGAATGGAATTTCACGTATCTGACACCCCCTACCTGCAGTGGTCTGGCGACGCCCTCATCCTCGGCCTCAGCGCAGCCGACCTACCCCTGGCTGGCCCTGCCGCCGCTCTCAATGCCCAGGTCAGCGGGCTCCTGCAGGAACTCATCGACGATGTTGACTTCACCGGTAAAGACGGTTCCACCGCGATGACTCGGGTTGGCAGCGGGGCTAACGTCCGTAAGCTGGGGGTGGTGGGTCTGGGAGCCGTCGATGCCATGACCCCCGAGACCCTGCGGCGAGCCGCCGCCACCGCCGCCCGCCTGGCCAAAAAAGAAAAATGTGCCTCCCTCGGCCTGAGTATGCCCGTGGTGCAAAACGATCCGGCTCTAACCGTCCAGGCCCTGGCCGAGGGAGCCCGCCTGGCCCTCCACCAGGACAACCGGTTTAAGTCCGACGATAAAACCGATAAAACTGCCGTCGAGCACATCCACCTGCTGGGTTTGGCTGACCAGGGCAGCGGCCTGCCTAGGGCCCAGGCGATCTGCGACGGGGTGATTTTGGCGCGGGAGCTGGTTTCGGCCCCGGCCAACGTGGTGACGCCAGAAACCCTGGCTCAGACCGCTGCCGATATTGCTGCCGCCCACGGACTGGAACTGGAGATTCTGGAGCAGGCCCAGTGCGAGGCGCTGGGGATGGGAGCCTACCTGGGCGTCGCAAAAGCCTCTGACCTGCCGCCTAAGTTCATTCACCTGACCTACAAACCGGCGGGGACGCCCACCCGTCGGCTGGCGATCGTGGGCAAGGGCCTGACCTTCGACTCGGGTGGTCTCAACATTAAGGTCTCAGGCAGCGGCATCGAAATGATGAAAATTGACATGGGGGGGGCTGCCGCCATCCTGGGGGCAGCCAAGGCGATCGCCCAGCTCAAGCCTGAGGTTGAAGTTCACTTCATCAGCGCTGCCGCCGAAAACATGATCAGCGGTCGGGCGATGCGGCCGGGCGACATTCTCACCGCCTCCAACGGCAAAACCATTGAGGTGAATAACACCGATGCCGAGGGTCGCCTAACCTTAGCCGATGCCCTGGTGTTTGCCGAAAAGCTGGGGGTTGATGCGATCGTTGACCTGGCTACCCTGACGGGCGCCTGCATTGTTGCCCTCGGCGACGATATCGCCGGGCTGTTTAGCGAAAACGATGAACTGGCCGGCGATATCGCTACCGCCGCCGCCGCCGCCGGCGAAAAGTTTTGGCGCCTGCCGATGGAAGAAAAATACTTCGACGGGCTGAAGTCTATTGTGGCTGACATGAAAAACACCGGCCCTCGTCCCGGCGGGTCGATTACTGCAGCCCTATTCCTCAAGCAGTTTGTCACCTCCACCCCCTGGGTTCACCTGGACGTGGCTGGCCCCGTGTGGACTGAAAAGGAAAACGGCTACAACAACCCCGGCGGCACTGGATTTGGGGTGCGTACCCTGGTGGAGTGGGTGTTGGCGGCTTAGCAGGCTGCGACTTCGGTTGCAGAAGCTATTGAGAATAGCTGAAGACCAGAGGGGCTGGAATATTAACTCCTCCGGTCCCCAAGCTCCCCTGCCCCCCCTCCCCTGCAATTTAGTCTCCACAGGATTACCTGCCGCCCCATCTACGCCCCTTACCCCCTTAACGACCCGCAAGGAAGTTCTCCAGGTGTGAGATGGGCTACTGCTAATTAAAAAATGATCGGCTATCATGACTTCAAATGTTGAAGTCGTGCGGTTTAGGGCGCGATTAGGTTCCCCCTTTCTCCTCCGGCTCAATATTCTAGCTATCGCTATTTTGGTTCGGAGAGACTCGTGACTATCTACATTGGGAACTTGTCCTTTCAGGCATCTGAGGACGATATTAAAAGTGTATTCGCCGAATATGGTGAAGTTACCCGGATCAGCTTGCCCATCGATCGGGAAACCGGGCGAAAGCGCGGCTTTGCTTTCGTGGACATGGCCGACGAAGCCAGGGAAGACAAGGCTATTTCTGAGCTAGATGGTGCCGAATGGTTGGGGCGGGAACTGCGGGTTAACAAAGCTCGGCCCCGCACCGAAGACGGCGGTGGTGATGGGAGCCGCCCCAACCGCAGCAACCGCTTTTCCCACAATCCTCTTTAGTCTTTAGGGACTCGCAAGAAAATAAGGTACCCGCTGATCGGCCTTTCTCCCTGCGCGAGACGCCAGCGAACGACTTCGCTCAGTCCTCGATCACTGAAGGTTGAGCAAAGTCGTTTTGCTCCGCAACGCCGTCGCGAACGCGTTGCGTTTTCCTGCGGGAGAAAACCTGGACACCTGGTACATCATTAACCCGCAGATCCCTTAGAGCTTTAGGCCGAGTCACTGGCTTGGACGGGCCTGTAGCCAATTTGAGCGATTGGGCTGCCTGCATGGCGGAGATATCCATCGGATGCCTCCGCCATGCAGGTTTTTAGTGAAGGGTTTTACGCTATTCTTCACCCATTGCCCTTGGTTTGGCAGAGTACCTATGGCGCGATGGCCATTTATCTTGGTCGGTCTTTTGCTAGGGCTAGGAGCAGTGCTAGTACTAGCCGATTCGCTGTTGCGGCTCTATGGCGCCCTGGCCCTGATATCGCCTCGACTAGCTGGGCTTGTGCTGGGGCTAATTTTAGTGCTGGGAGCTGGGGCGATCGCGTTTGGTCTCTATCGTCTGTGGCCTTTCCTCCGGCCCCGACGGCGGGTTAGGCCCCGAGTGCCACGTCGCCCCGAGGCGGCGGCCTCGGCCAATCTACAGGCAGTACAGCGCCAGGTCGAACAAATTCAGGACCAGGTGGCCCGTGCTGCCCTACAGCAAAAGGCCCAGGGGTTACGGTCTGCCCTTGGCGATGGGGATCAGGATTTGGTACGGCCCTTCACCATTGTGGTGTTTGGGGTGGGCTCCGCCGGTAAAACGGCTCTGATCAATGGATTGATGGGCCAAGTCGTGGGCCAAGTGGGGGCTGCCATGGGAACGACCCAAACCCAGCAGACCTACCTCTGGCAGCTACCCAAAGTCGATCGGACCATCCAGTTTGTTGACACCCCCGGCATTGCTGAGGTGGGGGTGGCGGGCACCGAGCGGGAACAAGCCGCCCGGGAAATTGCGACGGGGGCCGATTTAGTTTTGTTTGTGATTGACGATGACCTGCGCCAGGCTGAGTACGCTGTGCTGCGATCGCTGATCGCCATGGGCAAGCGAATGCTCCTGGTCCTCAATAAGGCCGATCGCTACCCGCCGGAGGATTTAGACCTTTTGCTGGAACAGCTGCGATCGCGGCTAGTGCCCCCCCTCAGCCGGGATGACGTGATTGCCGTGGCGGCCCTGCCCCAGCCTTTGCCCCAGGTGGGCGGCGGCTGGCTACAAATGCGGCCGAACCTGTTGCCTTTGCAGGCTCGCCTAGCCGATGTGATTCGCCAGGACGGCGACGCCATCATGGCGGATAACCTGCTGCTACAAACTCAGCAGCTGGGGGACACCGCTCGCCAAATCATCGACGCCCAGCGGCAGACCCAGGCCGACGCCATTATCGATCGCTATCAGTGGCTGGGGGCTGGAGCGATCGTGATGACCCCTTTGCCAGGCCTCGATTTCTTAGCCACTGCCGCCATCAATGCCCAAATGGTGATTGAACTCAGCCAGGTCTATGGCTATGAAGTCAGTCTTGAAGAGGGGAAAGCCCTGGCCCTCTCCGTCGCCAAAACCCTGGCCGGATTGGGACTCATCAAGGGTACCGTAGACCTGCTAGCTCTGGGTTTACAGACTAATCTGGCCACGGCAGTGGCTGGACGGGCTCTGAAGGGAGCAAGCGGGGCGTACCTCACCCGAGTTGCCGGCAAAAGCTTTATAGAATACTTTCGCCAAAACCAAACCTGGGGCGACGGGGGGATCAGCGCTGTGGTTGAACAACAGTTTCGGCTTAGTCAGCGCGATGCCATGATGAGGGCCTTTATTCAAGAGGCGATCGCCCGAGTTGTGCCTATCGTGCCGGAACAATCCTGAGGGGATTGAGGCTCCCGATCTTCAGGGTTGACCGAGGGGGCAGGGGGGCGAAGGGGCGGTGGCTTGACTGCCGCAGCTGCATTGGCTTGGGAATCTACCCCCTACCTCAAGCCGGGGTACTCAAAGTCGGTGCAGTCAATGGCGGACTCTGAGAGAGCTATTTTGGGATGGATCGGACATTTGAGCCGGTGGTCATTGGTAAAGTAACGGCACTCGGCGCAGGGGATTTTATGCATTACCGCAGCTCGAGCCATCCCATCTCGAACGGTGGTGACTAGGTGCCAGGCCGTCAGCCCGATCAGCCCCCAAGCCAGGACAAAACACACAGGCACCAGCACCAAATTCAGCAGGGAAACTAGGCTTGCCGGCAAGGCTATGAGTAGGGCTGTGGGTGCTAACGCCATAGGTCTAGGGTGAAGGGCATAGGGTTAAAGTGGCTAGATTTCTAAAGCTTTAGCTATAGCCTACAGCGTCATCCTACCGACAAATTATTGAATCTAGACCTTCTGCAACAATCCTTTGGGGTCCACTTAATACTGAATCCTCCCTGGCTACCCCCGATTGGGCTGGGCAAACACCGTTTGCCCCTACGCGATCCGCCTGTATGGAATCGGAGGTATACGATTCGGATTTGGTATCACTTATGAAATGATAATTTTTCCTTAGGGCTGGCTAGCTTCCGTGGCGATCGCCAACTGTACCCCTGGCAAGGTCCGGACTCGATCCATCACTGTGACCACTCGCCCGTAGTCTACCGATCGATCGGCTCGAATCACCACCAGACCGCCATCCGTTAGAGTTCCCAAGCTCTGTATCGCCTCTAAAAGCTGTTCGTCAGCCACCGGTTGATTGCCCACAAACACTTCGCCCGCGGCATTCACCGTCACCACCACCTGGCGTTGGGCCTGGGCTTCTGCGGTTTCGGCCCCTGGCAAGGCCACCGGTAACCCTTCGTTACGGGTTAAAAACAGACTAGAAATAATAAAAAACGCCAGCACGGCAAACACCACATCGATCATCGGAACGATGTTGATTTGCAGGGGCGTTTCAGGATCCTCAGGTAGGTGCATGGCGAAAAAAGCCGCAAAGGGAAAATCAGTCGGCAGCAAGAACTATTCAGCCTGAACCATCGCTAACAACTTTTGGGCCACCTCAGCCCCGATGGGCATCACGGACAGTCGATTTCCCTTGCGCACCACCCAGAGCTCATCGGGAGTAAACGAATCCCGCAGTTGTTCGAGGGTAATGCCCTGCTTAAAGGTTTCTACATAGCCTACGGTAACAGTACGCCAGCGGGGCTTTTCAGGGGAAGATTTGGGGTCGTAGTATTTGCTGGCTGGATCAAATTGGGTGGGATCTACCACATTGGTTTCCACAATTTCCATCAGGCCGACAATTCCCGGTGGCTGAGTGTTGGAGTGGTAAAAAAAGGCCTTATCCCCCAGAGCCATACTGGTCAAAAAATTGCGGGCCTGATAGTTGCGCACCCCGTCCCAAAGTTCGGTGCGATCGCGCTTCAGATCCTCAATGCTGTATACATCTGGTTCAGATTTCATCAACCAGTAGGCCATTCCCAATTACCTGCTTTAATAGCGCGATCTGTTCATCTCCAGCGGTCATTAGCGTAGCCCGTCGGCCCCCGGTAGGCACAGCCTCCAGCCGAAGCCGAATCGCCGACGGCGGATGATCCACCATCCGCTCAGACCATTCAATGGCCAGCACCCCAGGGGTAGCCTCGGCTTCATCCCCATAGCTGTCTAGCTCTAAGGAGTCCACCTGCTCCGGAGCTAAACGGTATAAATCCACGTGGTAAAGCGGCAGACGCCCCTCCAGGTACTCATTAACTAGGGTAAAGGTAGGGCTGCTAATCGGCTCCCCAATGCCCAACCCGGCCCCTAGCCCCTGCACGAGGGTTGTCTTACCGCTGCCCAAATCCCCCGACAGCAGCAACATCGTTCCCGGCTGACAGCTTTGCCCCAAACGATATCCCAGGGTCTGGGTCATTTGAGCATTGGCGAGGTCCACAATAAAGGAAAGAGGCGTTTGAGTCATTCCCCCGAAACAGCCGACACAGTTGTATTCCCTGTCTACTTTATCGCCAACCCGGTCCAGTTAGCCCCCCGGCGCAACGGAAACCCTTGGCATATGGCCTGGGTAAGACCTACCAACTGGGTCTTTTCTGGTCAGGGTTAGTAATGCTGGTCAAAAATTTGGCGGCCATGCCATTCCCCTGGCTCCCTCGCTGTCCGGCGGTGAGCCCTGGTTTGAGCCGGGGCGGGTGCGATACCCTGGGGATAAATTTAGAGCTTTTGTCCATGCTGGATCTGCAGCAGTTTTACGATGCCTGCGACCCCTCACAGCCCCTGCGGGGCAAGCGCTATTACATCGACTTTTCTACCGTCCGCGGCGGCGACATCGTGCAGGAGTTGGAGCGCAAGATTGCCCGTTTGGCCCGCAACCGCCCGACGACACAGCTGTTTACGGGGCATATTGGTTGCGGCAAGTCTACCGAGCTATTTCGCCTACAGGACGGGCTGGCGCGACGTAATTACGAAGTGATTTACTTTGAGTCGGACCGGGATTTGGAAATGGCCGACGTAGAAATTTCAGATATTTTGCTCAGCATTGCCCACAACATTAGCGGGCATCTGGAGAAGATTGGCATCGTCACCAAACCGACCTACCTACAAAATCTTTTTCGGAATCTGGGCGATACCCTGCGCACTCCCATGGAGCTGTCTGAGGTGAGCTTTTCTGCCGGTATTGCCAGTATTACCGCTTCGGCGAAGCAGAGCCCGGATATGCGTAGCCAGCTGCGCCAGTACCTGGAACCCCGCACCAGGAGCATTATTACCGCCATTAACGAGGAGCTGCTGGCCCCCGCTAACGATCGCCTCCAGGAGCGGAGCAAAAACCGCCTGGTGATCATCATGGACAACCTCGATCGCATCGATAGCGCGCTGCGTTCCCAGGGGCGTCTTCAGTCGGAGTACATTTTTGTCGATCGCGGCGAGCAGCTTAAGCAGCTCGACTGCCACATGGTCTACACCATTCCCCTCGAACTGATGTTTTCCAACGACCTGGTGCGGCTCTCCAATCGCTTTGGCACCAACCCCATGGTGCTACCCATGGTGCCGGTGCAGGACCGGCGAGGTAACCCCGACCAGGCTGGCCTGGCGCTGCTGCGCCAGATGGTGCTGATTCGAGCCTTTCCCGACCTCAACGAGAATCAGCGCATCGATGCGGTAGACCATGTTTTTGATCACATGGCGACCCTCGATCGCCTCTGCCAGGTGAGTGGCGGCCACATGCGCAACCTGATTCGCCTGCTGGATGGCTGCCTGCGTAAGCAAGACCCGCCCTTTTTACGCGACACCCTAGAGGCGGTGATTCGCAATGAGCGCGATAGCCTGATGGGATTGGTGAGCGAACTGGAGTGGGACCAGCTCCTCCAGGCCGTCTCTCGGCAGGATGTGCAGGGCGATGAAGACTATAACCTGCTGGTGCGCAGTCTATTTTTGTACGAGTATCGCGATGCCCAGGGTCGCTGGTTTGGAATTAACCCCCTGCTGGCCGAGACCGATCGCTACCGCAGCTGGCTGGCCCAGCAGCCACGGCTATGAGCACCCCCTACACAACGGCCGAGATCCTGGCCTACAACCAGGCTGCACTGGAGGAGCTGGAGCGGGCGCTTAACCTCCGACCCGGGCGCTTTTCCCTGGTGCTGGCCCGCTGTAACTACGCTCGGTTGCAGGGTCTGGTGGTGGAATATCTCCAGACGGCAGCCCCAGTGGTGGAGCAGGTGCTGCCGACCGCTACAACCACGCTGCTAGTGGCGCTCACCCCCGCCGCCGCCGCCCGGCCTGCGGCGCTCATGGTGACGGGGCTGGAGCAGGTGGAGAACGCGATCGCTCTGTTCAAGGCGGCTAACCTCGGGCGCAACGCCTTTCCCCCGGCGCTGCCCCTGCCGGTGGTGCTGTGGGTGAGCGATCGCACCCTGCCCCTGCTCAACCGCCACGCCCCCGACTTTAAGAGCTTTAGCGCTGCCCCGATTTCCTTTGAGTATCCCCCCGGCGAGCTGGTGCATTCCCTGCACCACAACGCCAACGACCTATTTGCCACCATGCTCTCCCTGGGCGACTCCAGCCCCCACTATGGTCAAGCCTCCCGCTACCAACTGGGGTCAGCCCTGCGTACCGAGCTGGAGTTTGCCCTGGTTGACATTGCCCAAACCCAGGCCAGCCTCGATGGTGAACTCCAGGCCAGCCTAGACTTTCTCAAGGGTCGCGATGCCTTTGGCCGCGGCGACTTTGATCTAGCCCGCTACCACTTCGAGCAGAGTCTGGCCTACTGGCAAAAATCCTCCCCATCCCGATTGCCGCCCCACCTCCGTCCCGTCGCCCATCCTCTCACGCCGCCGCCGCCCACGCCCCGCCAGAAACAGGCCATCCTGCTCTTTTATCTGGGGGCGACCTATCGCAGCCAGGCCGTCTTTCAGCGATCGGTCTACGATCGCCTGTTGAACCAGGCAGAAAGCGCCTTCTCCGCCTGCCTGCGCATCTTTCGCGAGTTGCACCAGCCTGAGCTGGTGGGCAAATTCATTCACGCCCTAGCGGAGGTGCAGCAAAAGCAGGAAGACTGGCTTGCCCTGGGGCGCACCGCAGCAGAGGGGTTAACCCGCCACCGCCAAGATCCAATTCGTCTGGCCCGCGACCATGGCTATCTGGCGGAGGTGGCCCTGGCCCAGGGGGATATCCCTACGGCCCAGCAGCAGGCCCGGCGAGCGCTTGAAATTCTGGCGATTGCCGGAGCGATTGGCCCCGACCCCAAGGCCGATGGCCGGGCTCCAGATGCAACCGATCTGGGGCTGGCCATCCGGTTTCAGCGAGGCTGGTACCTCTACCTGCTGGGGCGGGTGCACCTGGCCCAGGGAGAACCTGAGACCGCCATTGAGCTGCTCGAAGAGGCCCGTCGGTTCACCGATGCCAAAACCGATCTGTCGCTCTATCGCAGCATTTTGGCAACTCTGCAACAGCAGTACTATCAACAAAAAGACTACCGGGCCGCCTTTGGGGTAAAGCTCACCCAGCGCCAGGTGGAAACCCGCTTTAAGCTGCGGGCCTTTATTGGGGCCGGAGAAATTCAGCCCCAGGAGCTGCCTCGGGGGGGCAATGGCTCCACCCAGGTGCTGCTCGCCACGGAGATTCAATCCTCGGGACGCCAGGCGGATGTGGAGGCCCTGACCCTCCGCCTGGAGCAGCCGCGCTACCCCTTGGTGATCATCCACGGGCCGTCGGGGGTGGGCAAAAGCTCGATTCTCTCCGCCGGACTGATGCCGGCCCTGGCCAAGTCATTTCCCGAGGGGCGATCGCATCTGCCGATTTTGGTGAAAAGCTACCGCGATTGGCCCGATCAGGTCAACCAGGCGCTGACCGTGGCCCTCCATGAAAAGGGCGAAGGAGAGGGGATTCCCCCGGCGGCACCGATCGATCAACACACCCTGATCGATCAGCTTAAACCGCTGACGGAGCAGGGCTATCGACAGGTCGTGCTAATTTTCGACCAGTTTGAAGAATTTTTTGCGGAAGCTATGGATCTGCCCCAGCGGCGCGACTTCTACGCTTTTCTGATCGACTGCCTCAACATTCCCTACCTGAAGGTGGTGCTGGCCCTGCGAGAGGACTATCTCCACTATCTGCTGGAAATGGAGCGGGGCTTTGACCTAGACATTCTCAACAACGATATTCTCAGCCGCGACTACCGCTACTATTTGGGCAATTTTAAGGTGGCTGATGCGCGATCGCTGATTCGCCGCCTCACCAATGACGTCCATTTCTACCTGGAGCAGGCCCTAATCGATCGCCTCGGGGCCGATTTATCTACGGCGATTGGGGAGGTGCGCCCGATCGAGCTCCAGGTGGTGGGGGCCCAGCTGCAGCGCCAGCAGATCACCACCCTGGCGGAGTATCTTCAGCTGGGCAACCACCCCAAAGAAACCCTGGTGCAAAACTTTCTCGATACCGTAGTGCTGGACTGCGGGATTGAAAATGCTGCCTTGGCTAGCCTGGTGCTATACCTACTCACCGATATAGACCGCGAAAATCGCCCCTACCGTCCCCAAAAAAGCCGCAAAGATCTCGAAGAGGAATTGACCCTGCGCCAGGCCGACTATCGCCCAGAGCAGCTCGATCTGGTGCTAGAAATTCTAGTGGGCTCTGGCCTGGTGTTTTGGCTCCCCAATATCCCCGTCGATCGCTACCAGCTGGTGCACGACTACCTGGTCAGCTACGCTCGCCGAAAAACCCCTGACCATTTGCTGAAAAAACTGCATCGGGCCCAGGGTGAAACCAGCGGAACTCCAACGCCCCTGGTCCGCTAGACTACGGCGGCCGCCGTGGCTAGGTAGCCCGTCTCCTCCAGGTGAGCGATCACCTGGGCTACGCTTTCCTCGACGGTTTGCTGGTCGGTGTGGCAGTGCACCTCGGGGGCGAGGGGTGCTTCATAGGGATCGTCAATGCCGGTGAACTGCTTGATTTCGCCGGCCCTGGCCCGTTTGTAGAGACCCTTAACATCGCGGTCTTCGCACACCTCAAGGGGAGCATCGACAAAGACCTCGATAAAATCACCGATGCGATCGCGCACCTGATCCCGCGCTTCGCGGTAGGGAGAAATCGCCGACACCAGCACCACTACCCCATTGCGGGTGAGCAGGTGCGACACAAACCCGATGCGACGAATGTTTTCGTCGCGGTCTTCGCGGCTGAATCCTAGCCCCTTGGTCAGGTTAGTGCGCACAATGTCGCCATCTAGCACCTCAAGCTGGCACCCCCGCTGGCGCAGTTCGGTTTCCAGGTCCCGAGCAATGGTCGACTTACCCGACCCGCTCAAACCCGTGAACCAAATGGTTACCCCACGCTGCGTTGTCGCCATGAATCAACTCCTTAACTGTTGAACTGTTGAATAACTAAAATTAAATCATCTACAGGCCCACTCCCGTGGCGAGTTTGCCCGGTTGCCGCTAGAGGATGGTGCTTTCAGGGCCAAGAGCCGCCAAAGCAGTTTGGCCAACCCTTGGGGACTCGCAGGAAAATAAGGTATCCGCAGATCCCTTAGGGCTTTGAACGGAGGTGCTTTTTGCCTTTGCGGCTACCAAACAAATGGGAGTACACGTAGGTCAGCTCACCGCCTAAAAAGAAAATTTGGCTGGTCAGGTAGATCCACAGCATCAGTACCATAACCCCGCCTACGACCCCGTAGGAGCGAAACTGACTGCCCAGACTAATCACACTATTGCTAATGAGCTGTTGCAAAATTAGCCACAGCACTGCGGTAAACAGCGCTCCCAGCCACACATCTCGCCAGGCTACGCGGGTGCTGGGTAGGGTTTTATAGAGCACCATAACCACAATGGTCAAGGTTACAAAGGAGATGCCCAGCCGCAGCCACGACAGTAGCTGCACCTGGTTAATCGCCAGCACCGTGACCCACTCGTTGACCTCCTCCAAGATTTTGGTGATGGTATCGATGGCGATATTTGACATCATGGACACAAAGATCAGCCCCGTGGCGCCAATCACCAGCAAAAATGCCAAAAACCGCCGCCATAGAAAAATAAAGGCGACCTCTCCAACCCCATCAAAGCGGTGATGGCTAGGCTTCGTGTGCCAAATCTTGTCAAAGGACCGACTGAGCGCCCCAAAAAAACCGCTGGAGGTAAACAGCAAAATGCCAAAGCCCACAATGCTAGCGCTGGTGCTGCCGGTGTGAAACTCGTTGAGGGTGGTCTGTACGACCGGAAAAGCATCGGGGGGTAGGGTCTCTTGGGCAAAATGGAGCACAGCATAGTAGGCGTCTGTGCTGGGACCAATTAGAAAGCCCACAATGCTCAACGACACCAAAACCATCGGGAACATCGAGAACAAGGCGTAGTAGGCGAGGGCAGCCCCCATCTCGAGGCAGTCATCCTGCTGCCACTTCATCAGGGTGCGGGTAATGAGCCTGGCCCAGGCCGATTGCCCGACTCTATATTTGAAGAAATCGAGCATAGCCGCATTGTTGATCCAGTGGTGTGCCAATGCCCAAGAGCGTCGCCAGTGCCCAAATCGTGCCAGTCGTCTTCTCATTCTACCGACCCTGTTTACTCCCTGGAGTGCTGTGCCAGCTATTTAGATTGGCACAGAACTAAAAAAATAGCGCACCAAGGGGAAAAAGTGCCCAGTTCCAGGATCAACCGCCCTTAGGGAATTGCCGAGAAAGAATATAAGCCCATGGAGGGGCGCAGGGCCTGCGCCCTCGAGAGGAATCAAAATTCTTGGGTATTTCCGTTTCCAGAATTGTCCTTAGGGGTTCGCGCTGAAATAAGATACCGACTACAGGAGCCAATCCATCATGGATTCCCGCCTACGCGGGAATAACGCCAGGACTTTATTTGTTTGCTAATCCCTTAATTATGGCCAGTCTCGTAGGTTGGGTGCAGCGGAGCGAAACCCAACAGCAGCAAGCCTTGTTGGGTTCTGCTAGCGCGCCACCCAACCTACAAATTTAGGCTTGACAGACCACTAGCCCTGGGGCCGATGAATCATATGTTCCACAACCCGCTGCTTGGTTTTTGGATCAATGCCAATGAGTCGAACATAGTCCTGGGTATAGTCGGCCAGGGCTTGCTCTAGGGCGGTGGTGGCGGTGGCCGCATCTGAGCAGGGCAGGGCAGGCCCGCTCTGCCATGCATTGGTGCGAAAGCGGCGCTGATCGACGTGCTCTAGGGCAAGGCGATAGCCCTGGGCCAGGAGGGTATTGATTTGGTGGCGGATCTCGGGGTCTAGGGGGTTGGCATTTTGGGCGCTGGGCCGGGGGGCGTCGATGGGGCAGTCGCCGCCGGCGGCAGTGGTGGAATTTTGGAGTTTCGGTTCAAAAGTTTGGGCGGGGGGCAGGGGGGTGCCGGTGGTGGGTTCGTAGGTGCGGTAGAAGGGACCAGAGGAGGGTGGGCTAGGGGGGGAATTTGGGTTCAGCACCCGGTTGTACTCATTGGCGAGGCGCATGTCGTCGACTCGGCGCTGCTCGCGCACCAGGCGATCGCCCACCTCGATCAAATGGGAGAGGGTAAAATCGGGCCGACGAAAGGTGGGTGGGGTAAGGGTATTGACCACATTGCGCGAGACGTTTTCGATGCCGACGCTGTGGATAAAGTCGCGGATTTGCTCGTTGTAGATCTGGGCGCGCACGGCGCCAAAGAAGTCGATCGCCTGGTGGGGAAAGGTATCCACCAGCATGGTCAAATCCTGGGGAGAGAGGCCATCGGGGGCAAAGATGCCGCTGACAATGCCGATGCGATCGCCCCGATCCGGCTCCCAATAAAACTTCTCCATGCGCCCGTCGCGGATCAGCGGGGCGTAGAGGGTGGACAGGTCATTGCCGGTGAGAATAACCGGCACCCGCTGAATTTCGGTTTCGTCGTAGCTGCCGGGGAGTTGAACATTGGTGGGGTTGTCGGCAATGTTCATCAGGGTGTTGTTGACTAGCTGGGTGTTGACGGTGTACTGGGTGAGGGCATCGAAACGGCCCGCCCCAGCGTCGATGTCGTTGATCATTAGCACCGCCATCTGGCCGCGCACCCGCACCAGTTCGGCGGCCTCGCGGTAGCGCAGGCGAATCAGCCGGGCTGGGTCACCCGCGTCGGGGCTTTCCAACTCGCCGCCGGAGATATGGACGACCTCGACCCCCATGCGCTCGTACACCAGCTCGCACTGAAAGGTTTTGCCCTCCCCCTTGCGGCCATGGACGCCCAGAATGAGCGGAATCTTAACCTCGGGCAGCCTGAGGTAGTTTTTGGTGATGTGCACCGCCAGCTTATCGAGAAATCGGGGGGAGATGTAGTAGGCCATGCCGTCGCAGGTGGGATACAGACGCAACACCAGGCGTCTCAACGCCCGCCGTCGCGTCTTTTATTATCTCCCAGGGAGTGCAGGGGGACGGCAATGCCATACCAGGGCATCAGACAAGTTGATGCTTTGGTATGGTGGTTCATCGATCCCAGATTTGATCTAGAGCCCGGAACGGGAGGGGGTGAGCTGGGGCTGGCCCGCAGGCTCCCCCTCCAGTAGCAGGGTGCGAATGAGACGGGCCAGGGAACGCTGGGCCAACCCCGAGACCACCTGCTGGCCCATGGCCTGGGTCTCGGGCTTAAACAACAGGGTGGGAATGCGGGTCGCCACCGCGACGGCATCGAAACCGGGGGTGTCTTTGAGAATGTCGAGGATGCGGCGCAGGTTGTCGAGATCGCTAGGGGCGGCGACCACCGCAACGGGGGCGGCGGTCTTGATGCCCAGGCGCTGCTGGAGGGCGGTGGTCAAACTGCGGACGGTGTTTTGGCCAAAGCTATCGAGACCGTTGACTAGCTCAGAGACAATGCGATCGCGCAAAAACGAGCCCCGGTCTGAAAACAAAAACTCCAGGGTCTGGTCAATCAGCCGATCCATGTCGTATTCATCGCTGTCGCGGGCGTTGCGCAGCAGGTTCTCCAGGCGGTTCCAGCGAAAGCTGCCGTCCTTAAACAACAGGTCTTGCAGAGAGGCCCGCAGCTGGGGCGATGGGTCGGTCAGCAGTCGCTTGGCCACGTAGGGGTAGGCCTTGCTCAGCACCTTAAAGTTGGGGTCTACATTGATGGCGATACCCTCCAGCGTCACCAGCGATCGAATGATTAGCGCATAGTAGGCGGGCACCCGGAAGGGGTACTCATACATGAGGGCTGAGAATTCGTCGGTGATGCTCTTAAAGTTGAGCTC
>JBGSNT010000057.1:0-19929 GCA_041739575.1 Nodosilinea sp.
AGATTTTTCTCAGAAGTCCGGCCTCTCTACTTCTGCCTAAATTCCTAGCCGCCAAGCTTATCCCTCAGAAACCCCCAGATACACTACCTCTGACAGCCTAGCTCTAAGCCTGGATCCAAGTAAAACTTATGACTGTCCAGATCGATAACAAGAATGATGTCGGTATCGACGACCTCAGCCAACTGTTTGATCAGGTTGAGAAGGTCGCGGTCATTAAAGGAGGCCTCACCAAACGCTAGCTCGCCTTCCCAGTCGTTTAGCTTTCTCACAACATCTGGCTCACGCCCCCGTGCCCAAAAGTCATCGGTGGCTTTAGTGAGTGCTCTAACCAAAGTGTGTCTTAGCGGCTCTCGTTGGGCGGTGGCCACCGCTCGAAACAGTCCCTGCTGGGGGAATTTCTTTTGCAGGGCCTCGTATTCTGGGCTATCGAGCTGGAGGCTATGTCGGGCAATATCTAAGGCAAGTTGCCGAGCCGGGCTCTCCACCGGCCCAAATAAGCTGGTCAAAAAATGGGCAAAGGCCGATTTGCCCGTGCCATAGACCCCAGTCAGCGTCCAGGCCGTGGTGCGCTTGCGGCCAAACATCGACGCCAAGATTCGCCGCAGGGCATCGACGGCGCGATCTGTGAGAATGTAGCCATCTACCGCGTCAGGGACGTCAAAGTCTCGCTCTAGGTTGATAGAGCGGGCATAGCGGCGGTTAACAGCTAGAAAATCGACTAAACGTTGAGAACTCACTACCTATTTAACCCGCGACTACACACCAACCCGTGACCACACGCAACTAGGCGGCAAAATACTCGTCCAGAATAGCCTCAGACATCTCCAGCGGATCGCCTTCGTACTGAAGCTGTAGCAATCCAGCGCTGTCTGAAATAAACAGATCCTCTCGGTCCTTTCGGTGCCGGGCGACTTGTTCAATAGCTTCGGCTATGGCTGCCTCCGAAAGCTTAAACACCCGGCCTGGACTGCCTTCTAAATGAGCCAAGCGAGAAACACCCATGGCCGAGCTTTCATTCTCAGCAATCCCGGCAAATTCTAGACATGCCGCCACCACCAGCTCGGCGGGCAGTGTCTCCTTAGGGCCAACCTGAAACTCATAGCGCCGCCCATCCCCCACGCTGTAGAGCAATCGCAGGGCTGTGAAAGGGCAATCGATAGAATCTTCCGTCGGCCCCTTTTTGCTCTCCTGGTCGGCGTACATGCGCAAAATGCAGCTCACATCCTTTCGTAGGGATGAATCAGCAATGTTGGCACTAAAGCCGTTTGCGTAATCCCGCAGGTCATCTACCAGGCGCTCTGGGGTAAACTCCGCCGCCTGAAACTCGCCAAAGGCATAGGCCCAGGCCGTAGCAGTGCAAGGGGCTTTGAGCAAATTCCAGTGGAGCAGCCAGAGACTGGCCGGATTTTCTAGAAACGGATCCCATCCATCGTCAGCGAGCAGTTGTTGGCCCAGGGGGGTTGGCACGATTTGGCTCTCATTCTCCGCTAACACCTTAAACGCACCACACCAGTAGCGAATCGATCGCACCATGTTTTTCCCCACGCCAAGCAGCACCGGGGCGTCTTCTCGCAAGAAAATATTAGGATCCGCCATTGCCAGGTCATAGCCCTTTTTCAGCCAGCCAAAGCGAGGATGAAAGGTCTCATGGCGAGCGAAGACCGCCGTAGCCTTGGGCTTTTCTTTGACTGCTGTTTTTCCCATATTAAATAGATCAAATGTATTGTCTAATTATGGCTAGGCCGAGCCGTTTTCTCCAGCATTTCCTGAATAGGTTTTAGCTGAATTGCTCAGTTTAGACACAGCTTTCTAACGAATCCTAATCAAACTCTACAGGTAGTGGCTTCATCCGTACAGAGACACTACATACCCAGGGGATTGCTGCTTGCAAAGGTTTGAAAATCCCCAGATTCGGTAGGATAAGAGCCATCAGCGCGTCATCGGTGGAGTTTGCCCCAATCCATGGCCAAGGTATCGACAGACCTGCCAACCTACTCAGAGCTGTGCCAGCGCAGCTCTGTCGGTAAGCGACTGCCCGATGCCCTTTACGTCCATATTTCTGCTCTGGCGCACCTTGACCCCGCTCTACAGGCCATTGAGAAGAAGGCAAGAACCAGCACGGCCCTGGCTGAAAAGGCAACCCTGGTCAAGTTCAGCCTCGACAAGCCGCAAATCGCCTACCTGTTTTACCCAGACTTTGACACCGAGGCCCATCCCGCCCTTCAGAGCAGCATTCAGGTCAATCTGAACACGCTCACCGCCACGGGCCGCGACTACAGCACCACCGATAATCCCCCCGTCCTCCACCGCAAAGAAACCTTTGTCGCCTCCGATCACCCGCACTACGCCACCTTCGCCTGGCTGACCAAGCAAGAAGAAGCCCTGGGGCTGCTAGATGACCCGCGCGGCATCGGCTTTCGCCACGCCTGGGAGCAGCGCCTGCAAGAGCGCAAGCTGGTCATCGATGGCCACGCTCTCGCCTGCCCGATGACCTCAGAGGCTAAGCAAACCCAGCCCAAGCCAAAGATTCAGCGGCACAAGGCTGCGATCGCCCGTGTTACCGCCTCCAAACCCGTCCGCCTCGCTGTGGAAGCGGGCCTCTTCCCGCCCGACACTACCTACTTCGACTACGGCTGCGGCCACGGGGCCGACATTGAGTACATCCACCGCTTGGGGCTCACCAGCTCCGGTTGGGATCCTCACTTTCGCCCTGACGTGCCCCACACCTCCGCCGATGTGGTTAACCTGGGCTACATCATCAACGTCATTGAAGACACCGCCGAGCGGCGAGAGGCCCTGATCAATGCCTGGGGTCTGGCCCAAAAAGTCCTAATCGTCGCGGCCCAGGTGCTGATCGACGATCGCACCCGAGGCGTGATCGCTTACGGCGACGGCATCATCACCAGCCGCAACACCTTCCAAAAATACTACGAGCAAGAAGAACTCAAAGCCTACATCGACCAGGTGCTGGGCGTAGACGCCATCCCCATTGCCTTGGGCATCTACTTTGTCTTTCGCGACGAGGCCCAGGCGGAAGGCTTCCGCGCTTCCCGGTTCCGTTCTCGCGCTACGGCTCCCCGCATTTGCCTCAAGGTCAGTAAGTTTGAGGAATACCGCGATCGCCTCCAGCCCCTGATGGATTTCTACACCGATCGCGGTCGCCTACCCACGGTGGAGGAACTGGGCACCGATACCCTTGCATCTCTCCAGGAGACCTTTGGCAGCATTCGGCGGGCGTTCACCGTTGTTCTACAGGCGACCGATGCGGGGGAGTGGGATGCGATCGCCGACAAGCGCCGCAACGATCTACTCGTCTACCTAGCCCTCAGCCACTTCAGCAATCGGCCCAAGTTCAAAGACCTCTTACCCTCGGTGCAGGCCGATATCAAAGCCCTTTTCGGCAGCTACCAGCAAGCCTGCACCGCCGCCGACCTCATGCTGATGACGCTGGGCCGCACGGACATGATCGAACAGCGCTGTCGGCAGAGCCCCATTGGTCAGCAGCGCCCTAACTCCCTCTGGGTGAATGTCTCCGCCCTAGACCAGCTCGACCCGCTACTTCGTCTCTACGAGGGCTGTGCTTCCCGCACCATTGGGCGACCTGAGGAGGCGACGGTGGTGAAGTTCCACGTCCAGAAACCTCAAATCACCTATTTGGTCTTCCCTGGGTTCGACAAAGAGCCGCACCCGGCGCTTAAGACTAGTATGGCGATCTCCCTGCGCGATCTCCATGTCCGCTACCGCGACTATGACCCCGATAACCCGCCGCTACTGCACCAAAAAGAACAGGTGGTCGCACCCGACTATCCGGGCTATGCCAAGTTTGCCAAGCTCAGCCAGCAAGAGCAAAAGTGGGGACTACTCGACGATGTAAAAACAATTTTTGATCGCCGGGGCTGGGATCTGTGTTTGCTGGACCATGGAGCCGAGTTGCGAGGGCATCGGGTGGTGCGACGCAAAGGTTGAGTCTACTCAGGTATCCCGATCCCTCATAGGAGTGGGCGTTCCCTTTGCTGTAAACGCCCAAATATCGCGCTTGTGTTGGGGACCGTAGCTAATGTGGATGGGGCGATCGCTTCCATAGAAATACAGCGAGTCGAAGGGCAATCCCTGGTCTACAATCGAGTCCACCAGATCATCGCTGGGCATGTTAAGGATGCGAAAATCGCAGGCTGCCCCGAGGCGATCGCAGTAGTACCGCACATTCCGATTCACCTCATGGGCCATGTGTTGATCCAGACTTGGGGTGGCGACACCGTGTTTTTTCCCGGTCAGCGGGTCTTTCTTCGCCAGCCACCGCTTCAGATCGGCGGAGCAAAAGCCATAGGTGAGCTGAAAGCGATTACGCCCAAATGTATCAATCACCGGATCAATGATGTGCTGACACAGAGCCTCTAAGGCTGGTAAGGTCTCCTCCAGGTTTCTGGGAAAGGGGTCAATCTGATCAGCAAAGCGCTGGTAGGTCTGCGTGCAGGTGCAAAACTCCTCCAACGTCAGATATCTGCCCAAGGGTTGCGCTGACATCAACCGCCTCCCATCAATCCACTTCTTGATCCATCAATCCCCGATACCGCTCTGGCAGAGCCCCCTCGCGCCAGAGCTTTTCCATGATGGCATCGCGTAACCACGCCGTCCGGTTATCCTTCTCCCGCATCAGCCCGTCAATATCCTCCGGCAACCGCACACAGAGGGGCCGTTCCGCCATGGCCACCTCCCCCTGCTGCTGGAAGCGGGTCAAATAATCTCTGCGGGGAGCCTCATCACTCATGACCGGATAACTCCACAGTGGGGGGATTGAATCACCCCAAGTATACGGGGCATCAGCTCTTCTCGACTATCGATCAGTGGGGCTTATGGGCCTGCCAATTTTTTCCTGAATGCGATCAGAAACACTCATCGAAAATCCTGCAAAACCCTCTTCTTAAAAGCCCCATCCCGCGTATACATGGGCTAAAATAAAAGAGTAAGGAAAAAGAACAGGACGCCGGAGCCACAAAGTACGGGGAACCTGCTGAGACCGCAGCCGCCGGAGCTGATTCCGATGTCCCCTACGACTGAAAACTAGCCACGTTTACTATTCACCTTCGCTACAGACATACGGTGATGCCCCGGAGAGCTTCCAACTACGTCCGGGGCACTGCCGGAGCCACTTTCATTTTGGGAGAAATGACCGTGTTACCTGCATTCACTGATTCTATCCAAACCGAGATGGCCCAGCAGGCTGAGGCCGCCTACGCCGATCGCTATCTCGATGGCAGCACCGACGCTGCCTTTGGTCGCCTGCCGGAATATGCCCACGACGCTTATCTGGAAGGCTATGTCGCCAAGCTCAAGGAGTTGCCCAAAGACCCGCTGGGGCGGCTCATCCACTATTCGCCCAGGCAGCACTTCGCCTTTGGCTATGTGGATAGTCCCAACCCCTGTGGCTGCGACGAGTTCTAAGCCGATCCATTTCCATTCACTAGGGCAGAGCTAAGGCTTTGCCCCCTTCACTTCATCTTTCCAAGGAGACTTCCCATGACGACTTCAACGACCGTTACAACCGCTGCTCAAAACGGCCACAATCCCCACGCTGCTGAAACGTTGGTGGCCTCAGCGCACGACGAGTTTGATACCGCTGACTACGAGGAAGGGCGGGAATCCTTGCCCTACCTGCAACTGCTGAATTATCAAGACCCCAATCAAGCTGGCTTTTTCATCACCGCTGAAAACATGGAAGCGTCTTTCTTTGTCCCCAACGAAGACTGGTCGCTGCACACCGCCACCTTTCAGCGGGGAGAAACCGCTGAAGGTTACCGCTCTCTGCTGGCCCGGTTGCTGATTCTGGGCAAGTCCAAGCTGCTGATGTTCAACCGCGATAGTGGCGAGTTCATCAGTGACTTTCAAAAGTCCACCTACGATCGCACCATCCATCTGCTGAAGCAGCGCTATCTGGTTTATCTCATCACCAAAGAGAAGCAGCTGATGCACGACTCCCCGCTAATGCTGACGACCAAAGGTTCCTTCTGCGGCAGCTTTGGCGATACCGTGCGGGCGTTTCACAGCGATATGAGCAAGGCTTACGGGGCCGCGACGGGCGCGAAGAAGCCACGGGGCGATCGCTTCATGGCGCTCTCGGTGCTAGCGGTGCGGGTACAGCCAGCCCTCAAGGGCAAGGAGAAAAAGTCCTGGGTCTGCTCCGTAGCCGGCTACGGGCAACCTACCGCCGAGAATTGGAAGTCCTATTTCGTGGGCTACGACGAGGCCATCAAGAAGCGCATCTTGCGTGACTTCGAGACTTGGGCTGATTTCGGCAAGGGCGCAATGAATCCCCCGGCCCAAAGCCCATCGGATGAACCCGCCTTTGGCTACGACGACTTCTAGACCCCATTCCCACAGCCCGGAGACGTTTCTTCGGGCTGTTTTCTTAATCCCCCTCAGAGGACTTCACCATGTCACTGCCCTACGAAGACGACCTCAAAGCTCTGATTGGTGGTCAGGTGCGCCATGCCGGGCTAAGCGAGGATGGCTACCCCTACCTGATCATCACCAAGACCGACGAATCCCGAGTCTTCTACGTTATTGCCCAGTGTGACGCTGAGGGCAATGGCCCTGGGTTTTTGCAACTGAACGAGCAGCCAGGCCGAGTGGCTGAAGGCTAATTCTGTTATCCACCATCCTGTTGTCACCCCGAGGGCGATAGCTTTCGGGGTTTCTTTTTGGGAGTCTACCCATGCAAACCCCACTTCATTCCAGCGTCAATGACGCTTCACCTACCCCTGTCCAAGATTTCAATGTCCCAGCCCTGATCGACCGCCTGGGCAATTTCTCCGATGCCTACTTTGATGCCGCCTGGATGCATCTGAGTGGGGAAGAAGCGGAAGCGCTGGCGGCGTTGCTGATTCATCAATTGGCGCGATCGATCTCTGGCAAACTGCTGGCGGCTTACCTCCACGCCCTGCGTTCTGGGGAAAGCCTTGATCTGCCCCCGATCAAAATCCGTGCCCGCCATCCCATGCGTTATCTGCCGGTCAATTTCCCTGACGAAGCGCCGCTGCCGGTATTTCTCTATGGCGACCCTGTCCGCTGGACGGCTGATACCCTGACCACCGGCATCGTCATCGGGCGCTACTTTGCCTATGCCCATCACCGGGGCTGCTGGGCCTGGAACTACCTGGTCTGGCTCAATGACCCCACCGGACAGGTACTCGCCGATAGCGCCTGGGAAGATGACCTGGAGGCCATGCCATGACGCGCCCTCTCACTGATCGGGAATTGGAATTGATTCAGCTTTACACCCAGTGCCGATTGGGCCTCTCGCCCAGGGCGTTCTACAGCAAATGGGGCGTTAGCTACGAAGTCATTGCGGCTATTTGCTCGCGCTCTCCGGTCACAGTACGACGCTGGTTTAAGCAAGGCCCGGAGTATCGCTCGCCCCAAGCGAGTGATCTGTGGCATCTAGCGCTAATGGACTTCCTGCTGGAGCACTTCGAGACGATGCCGACTGACCTGCTGCAACTGCTGTGCCCAGATCTGTCGAGTTCAGAACCAGAACACCCTGGTGGAACCAGCACATAAGTCTGCCTTTTTCAAGATCCATTGGATCTGTCTTTTCAAAAATCCTCTACGTAGGGTGAGCGAATGATCCTGAATCGCTCACCTCAACGCCTATGCCATCGAGGTTTTTACACCATGCTTCAACCATGTCAGACCGGCTCGGAAGGTCACCGCGTCGCCGCCGAAATTCAGCGCATTCAGAGCGCCCTTCATCAAGTTGGCTTTCGCACACGCAAACAGCCCAAGCAGCCGATTTGGTCAATTACGGCCCCTGATGCCCAGAGCTACCGGCTCAGCTTTCAGCCCGTCCCCATTAGTGGCTGGGTGCTGCATCCCATCGATGAGAGTCCCGTGAGACAGCAAATCACCGAAATTGTGCAGTCAGTGCTGGCTCCAGAGCGAGTGTCCTGGCGACAGGTGCTGACTTCAGACACCGAACTTCATCCTGATTGTCGCCCCTGGGCAATCGTGATGATTCGCGATGCCGTGAGGCGATCGGTCATTACGCGCTTTCGCAACCGGCAGGATGCGGATGACCACCTCAGGGCCATGCGGCGGCATATTCCGCAGGGGGTCTTTGAGGTGATGTTTGATCTGTCTGAGCAGCCAACTAGAGCTAGTACACCTGTATGACATACAGCAATTCCTTTTTTGATTCAAGGCGCTACCGTGGAAGTAGCTATTCCTTATCTCTGGGCCTTCTTGGTGACCTGCCATGCAAACCATTCAAATACAGCTTCCAGATACGATCTTTTCAGCGCTACGGAAGGCCCCAGACGAATTCGTGCGAGAAATGCGCATTGCCGCTGCGGTCAAATGGTATGAATTAGGAGATATCTCGCAGGAAAAAGCGGCTGAAATTGCTAACCTCAGCCGAGCTGACTTTATCAATACTCTCGGACGTTATCGGGTTTCGGTTTTTCAGTACACTGCCGAAGAACTGGCCGAGGAACTGAATGGACTGGAGTAGTCAGGTCGTCGTCAACGCTTCGCCTTTAATTGTTCTGTGCAAGAGTGGCCAGGTCGAGTTGCTGCCCAAGCTATTCAGCCGCATTGTGGTTCCGCAGGCCGTTTACCAGGAAATTACGTCGACTAAGGCCGATAGCGCGGCTATACAACTTCCCACCCTATCCTGGATCAACGTGGTGACCCCAGCGATCAACCCGGTAATTTTAGCCTGGGATCTTGGGGCGGGTGAATCGGCTGTGCTCAGCTTTGCTTTGGCGAATCCTAAGTTTCGAGCGATGGTTGATGACGCTGCTGCCAGGCGGTGTGCCCGTTCCCTCAATATTCCGACGATAGGGACAGGGGGCGCACTGGTTTTAGCGAAACGGCGGGGGCTCATTCCTGCTGTCGCTGAACCTTTACAAGCTTTACGAGATGCAGGACTTTGGATTTCGGAAGATGTGATGACTCTTCTTAAACACCAGGCGGGTGAATAGTTCAGCGCCTGATCATGGCTAACCTTGAAACCCCAGTTCAAATACTCATGGGAGACTGTTCCAAAGGTGAGTAATGACGCAGGATGACTTCAATGTTATGGACTTGCTGGACGATGACGCCTGGTTCGAGGGGTCGGCTCGTCGGGAAGAGTCAGTGGATTGTGAGGCGCTGGCAGGATACGGCTGGGGTTCCCACTTGGGGTCAGTGATGGCTAACCCCCAGGGCTACAGCCACTTTACCCAGCTGCGTTCCATGGTGATGCAAGCGTGGCAGCAGCTGGTAACCGAGTGGAATTTAGGTATCGGGACAGAGGCGGCTGAAACAAAAGGCCAGGAACTGATTATGGCGCGGCTTCATAGTCCCAAATCTGACGTTCAGGAAACCTTGATGGCGCTGCTGGAGGCGAAGCTCTCGAAACCGCAGGGGGAATGGGAGATGACGGAAGCCATGCATAGCCAGATTCGAGCAGTTTTTGGCAAGGTGCTCTCCCAAGAGGATTGGAAGGCGATCGCGGAAAGCACCAGAGACCGCATCTATTCTCATGTGCTCAAGCAAGAGCTGGTCGCAGTAGAAAGCTCGTGACGCCAATCTTCAATCTGATAAGACCGACCGTTTCTTCCCTACCTGTTCTGGCGAATCTTCCCCATAGTGGCCTTTTCGTCCCGGACGTGATTCGAGGGCAACTCACCGAAGTTCATCAAAACTTCCTCCCTCACCAAGACTGGCATTTGGATCGGCTCTACGACTTTTTGCCAGCGTTAGGTATCACGATGCTGCAAGCGACCCATAGTCGCTACGTGGTGGATCTCAATCGATCGCTGAAACCTCCCTACTTTGGGAACTTCTGGCGTTCTGTGGTATCAGAGAAGACCGCCTTCAATGTACCGCTGTATGCAACTCGGCCAACTCCAGAGGACGTTGAGCAGCGGTTGGAGGATTACTACCGACCTTATCACGCTGGGTTGGAGGCCCAAATCGATCAACTGGTTGAGCACTTTGGCAAGGTCTATCTACTTGACCTGCATAGCTTCTCTGGCCCCATCACCGATGACATCTGCTTAGGCAATGCCAATGGTAAGAGCTGTTCAGATTTTTTCATTAGAGTTGTTGTGAATTAAGCTCAAAAATCCTTGAAACGCCCTCCAGTAAAGGCTTTCAGCTTTTTGATAGCAAAATCCTTGAAAGTCCTTCCTAGACTGGCTTTCAGCGATTTTCAACGGTATTTCACAACAGGTCTATTGACGCGGTGGACAAAGCCTTTGCTCATGAGGGCTTGGGGGTTGTGCATAACAAAGTCTTCAACGGCGGTTACATCACCCAACATTACGGCAGTTTGCCCAAGGTTGAGGCTCTTCAGGTTGAAGTGCGCTACGCCGTTTATTTGGATGAGAGTCAGTTGGCGGAGTCCAAGGTTCCTGATTGGCGGATGCCTCAGTTTGATCAGGCCAAGCTGCGATTCAAGCAGAGCTTTAAGCAAATCGTTGAAACCCTTTCTGCAGCCGCAGCTACTTGACCAGAGTTTAGACGCTAATCGCGCATTTCCCCTTGACGTTGCGATCTTCCAGATAGCGAATTGCCGCTGGCACTTCATTGAGCGAAAAGGTCTGATCGATGAACGGGGTAACTTTGCCCGTTTCGACCAGATCCTTTAGAGTCACTAAATCGGCTTGATTGGGCTTCGATGCCAAACTTTTCACCTGTTTTTCTCCAGACGACCCAACAGCTTTCAACCCTTTGCAGTGTTGGGGTTCCTGACGGCAACCGCAACCTACGCCACGCATTTTTCGGGTAGTTTCTTTTTCAGAGATTTCCTAAATGCTCCTAGATTCTCAGAGAGACGACGTACAAGGAAGTGATTTTTTCTGAGCTGAGTCGGGAGCTTGATGCGGACGGATAGCATTGATGCGTTGACCCAGTAAAACACTGACAAAAATAATCGATATCCCGATCAGCTGAATCACCGTTAAGCTTTGCCTGAGCCAGACAAAGCCCATCAGCGTGGCGACCACCGGGCTCAGTAGCCCCAGGTAGGAAACCGCAGCGGGAGAGAGCCTGCCAATGCCTCGAAACCACAGCAGATACGCCAACCCCGTTCCCACCGTGCCCAGATAGATCAACCCTTGCAGGTGCGTCGGCGTGAATTCGGAAAAGGGGCCTTCGACGATGAGGGCCACTGGGAGCAGTAAGGCACCCCCCACGGTGAGTTGCCAGGCGGTGAAGACGAGTAGGGGTACCGGCGATCGCCAGCGTTTCACCAGCACAGTCCCGAGACCCATCGTGGCGGCTCCGGCCAAAGCGGCGAGAATGCCCCACGGATCGAGCCGCGCCGAGGGGCCGAGTACGAGCATGGCGATGCCCAGGAAACCAGCGATCGCGATCGGAATGGCCCTTTTATCCGGCTTTTCTTGCAAAATCAGCCAGGCGAACACAATCACTAACACCGGTTGAATCGCGCCCGCCGTCGCCGCCACCCCACCGGGCAGGCGATAGGCCGCCACAAATAACAGTGCCTGGAAAATCCCAATGTTCAAGCCGCCTAGAATGAGCATCCGCCACCACCAAATGCCCTGGGGGAGTTTTCTGAAGGCGAGAGTGAGGCACAAGCCCACGGGCAGCGATCGCAATGCCGCCACCAGCAGCGGATGACCGGGTGGCAAAAATTCCGTCGCCACCACATAGGTTGTCCCCCAGGCCACGGGCGCGAGAGCGGTCAAACCAGTATCCACCAGACCGACGTTAGGACGGTTCATCATAAGACTCCTTAAGATAGCAATGCGTTGTCTGAATGCGAAAACTTAAACGCGATTGGGATTAAACGCGATTGGGAGCACCAGCCCCTGCCTAGGACATGACAAAAGGCAGTAACCAAGCGCGATCGCCCAGGGAGAATTCCCCCTTCAATATTTAGCTTGACATCAAGATATTTGACATCAAGATATTTGACATCAAGCTTTAAGTCAAGTATCTTGATGTCAAGAGATAATTGAGCCATGACCCCAGACCGCATCGACGAAATTTTGACCCAGTGGCAGCACCAGGCTCCCGAGTTGGATATCTCATCTCTGGGGGTGATTGGCCGCCTGCTGCGCATCGCTCGCCTGCTGGAAAAGCATCGAGAAGTCGTCTTGGCGAACTTTGGGCTGAACCTGTGGTCCTTTGACATGCTGGCAACCCTGCGCCGTCAGGGGCCGCCCTATCAGCTCACGCCCACTGCACTGTACGGCTTGCTGATGCTGTCTTCTGGGGCGATGACTAACCGGATCGATCGTCTCGAAACGGAGGGTTTTGTTGCCCGACTACGCGATCCCAGCGATCGCCGTAGCGTTATGGTGCAGCTCACGGAAGTTGGTATCGAGCGGGTTGATGCCGTGATGCCGGTGCTATTTGAACGGGAAAATCAGCTTTTGGCGGAGCTGACTGAAAGCGAAACCGAGACGTTGATATCTCTCCTCAGACAGTTTCTAGACACCCTGAATCGAAACGTACAATCTCCCTAACAAAAGGAACTTACCGATGACAACTTCCCCCCCGACCATGCAAGCTCCCCTGAGCGCCAATCAAATTCTGCAGCAGTTGCACTGGCGCTACGCCACTAAAACGTTTGACCCTGCCAAAAAAATTCCCGACGACACCTGGCACGCTCTGGAGCAAAGCCTGGTACTGGCCCCCTCGTCGTTTGGGCTACAGCCCTGGAAGTTTTTGGTGATTCGCAATTCTGAAATTCGCGGCAAGCTCCAGGGAGCGGCCTGGGGGCAGTCCCAGGTGGTAGATGCGTCTCACCTGGTGGTCTTTGCCATCAAACAGGACATCAATGCTGGTGATGTGGACCCTTACCTTGACCAGATGGCTGAGGTTCGTCAAACCGCCAAAGCCAACCTGCAGGGACTGGAGGATATGATTAAGGGCTTTCTCAAAGAGCCGCCGTTCCCCTTGGACCCCGATGCCTGGTCAGCCCGCCAGGTCTACATTGCGCTGGGCTTTTTCCTTTACAGTGCCGCTATGCTTGGGGTCGATACCTGCCCCATGGAAGGATTTGTGCCGGCCCAAGTCGATGAGATCCTAGGTCTTCCTGAACAGGGCTACTCAGCGGTGGTGATGTGTACCGCCGGCTATCGGGCGGATGATGACAAATACGCCGATATGGCTAAGGTTCGCTACGAAACCGATGATGTGGTTCAGTATGTGGATTGAGTCATCGCTAGCTCACAGGCAGGGCAGCTTTAGACTTGACAGGAGCATGGTCGAGCTGGCAGTAGGGCCGACTGTAGCTCAGGGGCAGCTCTAAATGGTGCTGCTCTAAAAAAATCTGATCGCTGAGAATTTGGGGGGTCGGCCCCTGGCGCACCAGCTGACCTCGGTTTAAGACCAGGGTGCGATCGCATAGTTCCAGAGCCAGATCTAGGTCATGGGTGGCGATTAGCTGGGTCAGGGGCAACTGCTGCAATAGCTGAATCAGCTGGCGACGAGAGCGGGGGTCAAGCTGGGCCGTGGGTTCATCGAACACTAAAATTTGGGGCTGCATGGCCATCACCCCGGCAATGGCTACCCGCTTTTTCTCGCCCCCCGAGAGTTTGTCAGGGCTGCGGTGAATGTACTGTTCTGGGTCTAACCCCACCGCATGGAGGCAGTGGTGGCAGCGATGCCGCAGTTCCTTGTCCTTCAGGCCCTGGTTCATGGGGCCAAAGGTAACGTCTTCCCAAACCGTGGGCATAAACAGCTGGTCGTCAGGGTTTTGAAACACCAGCCCAACAAAGTTGCGAATTGCCGCCAGGTGCTCCTTCTCCATCAAGTACTCGCCTACGGTGATGCGGCCCGACTGAGGCCACAGAATGCCATTCAGGTGGAGCAGCAGGGTCGATTTGCCCGAGCCATTGGCCCCCACCAGCGCCACTCGCTCTCCGGCAGCGATCGCCAGGCTAATGTGGCTCAACGCCTGGGTGCCGTCAGCGTAGGTATGGCTGAGATCGTCAATCTCAATGGGATTGTGATGCATAGGTTATCTATGGTCGTTAGATCCTAGGGATGGTTGGCGGATTAATGCCATGCTGTACCAGCCAGACCAGCTGACCCAGCCCCACCAGGCCCAGCATTAGCGCCAAAGCTATCCAGTCTAGGGAGTGCCTTGGGGTCGCAGTGGCGGTGGGCAGGGTGCCCCTGTAGCCCCGCGCCAGCATGGCCTGGTAAATGCGATCGCCGCGATCATAGGAGCGCACAAATAGCGCTCCCATCATGTTGCCGATCACCCGGCGTTGCCCCTGGGGTCGAGCCATCAAATTGCGCGAGGCCGCCGCCCGCCGCATGGTGCTAAATTCTGCCATCAGCACCTCGATGTAGCGGTACATCGACGCCAAAATCGCCACTAACAGCGGCGGTAGCCTGAGCCGGGTCAACCCCTGCAACAGGTCTGGCACCGAGGTCGTGAGGGTGAGCAAATTCAGCATCACCAGGCACAGCAGCGCCTTAAGGCTAACGCTGCCCAGCACGGTCAACCCCACGGTGGTTACCTGCAAAAAGCCCCACTGCCACAACACCCGGCCCCCCTGGCGAAACAGCGTCCCCAGCAGCACCACCCCCACAAATCCGGCTTCTAGGGCCACTCGCTTGCCCAACACCGGCAGCGTTACCCGGCTGAGGCCCATCAGCAGCGCCAGTCCAAGGGCATAAACTCCCCAGGTTACCCAGTGCCCGGTAGGGGTGAGGGCGGTGGCAAAGACAAACCCCAGAGCACACAGCAGTCGCGCCTGGGGCGATAGCTGGTGCCAGGGAGTGGCGCGATCGCTGTCCACATCCAGATTAAATCCACCAATATGCAGCAGCATTAGCCCCTATCTACCCTATCTGATTCAGGGCTCTCGCTTGTCCCTAAAGCTCCCTTGGGTGTAGCCCCCGGCTGCACCAGCAGCTTACCCACCCCCCAGGCCAGGCCAAAGGCCACCAGGGTGCCAATCACCCCCGCTAGGGGGGTAGCAATGCTCTGGGGCACGCCCCGCAGCGAGTACTCATCAAAGACCGTGTAGAAGGGCAGCCGATGGGAAGGCGGACTATCCTGAGCCTTGGTACTAAAGCCGTGGTCTTGGGAGACGCGATCGAGGCCATCGGGGTTAGGGCTGGCAAAGGGAGACATGAGCCCAGCCACCAACAGCGAGGCCCCCAGGCCTGTCAGCCAGAAGGCAATATTCTTTTTGGGTTTAGATGAACGCATGGAACCATTCCTGCCTCTATCGAGGATCAATACTAGGACTGGGCAGCGGATATTTCTGCGCGGTCAGTCGGGGCGGGTCGTAGAGCAAATCGGGCCGGGTACGCCAGACGTAGCTCACGGCAACCAGGGTGACCAGGGCTTCGCCAATGCCAATCAAAATATGCCAGGTCAGCATGGCGGTTAGGGCAACGGACAGGGGCACGGTGCCCGAGAGAGCCAGCTGAAGGGCGCAGGTCAGGGAACCGGCGACAACGCTAACCCAGGCGGTGACCGCCACGGCAATAGCCATGCCACGCCAGCTATTAAAGCCCAGGGCCGATCGCAGCACTTTGTACAGGTAGTAGCCGCCAAAGGTGCCAATCAGCCCCATGTTAAAAATGTTCGCTCCCAGCACCGTCAGGCCGCCATCCTGAAACAACACCGCCTGCACGATGAAGACAACGGTCATCACCAGGGTGCCTGCCCAAGGCCCCAGCAGCACCCCTGCCAGGGTACCCCCCAGCAGATGCCCCGAAGTCCCGCCAGGAATGGGGAAATTAATCATTTGGGCCGCAAAGATAAAGGCTGCGCAGACCCCCATCAAGGGAACGGCTCGATCTTGATAGTCGGTCTTGACCTGCCTCAGGGCTAGGGCAATGAGAGCAATGGCGATGACCCAGGTCACCAGACTGACCGGCAGGCTGAGAAAGCCATCGGGAATATGCATCGCCAGGTAGGCTGAGCTGCCCCCCGGCAGGCGGTCAAAAAGCGCAACGGGCAATCCAAGCAGGCTCAACATAATGTGTCGCCAAATCTGTTTTCAAGTTCAAAGTAGTCCCTGAGCGCCACCAGCTTCCAAGGAAGCGATGTACTGAAATTTCAACGGGTGTCTAACTGGAGAACTACATCGTTTGCCGGCGGCGAGCCTCAAAACTCTGAAGGGAAGGCGAAGCTCTAGGGATCAGCAATTAAATAACATCCCAGCGTCATTCCCGCCTGCGCGGGAATCCATCAAGGGCCTTCTGCTAACGTTGGTATCTTATTTCAACGCCAGCCCCCTAGTTCTGGAGAGAACGATTAATTGAAACTCTAGAATTAGTAGATAGGCATTACCCAAAAATAGCAATCCCCAGCGGGGGCATATTAGCAAATTTAGTGCCCACAGCCAGAGACGCAGTCTTTTTCACACTATAGCCTTGACACCGATTTGACACGAAAAAGCTCGGGAGCTTTTTCGTGCGGGCATTTAACTGCTAGTGAAGCATCGAAAATCGGACGGTCGCGATTTTAGCTACCAGGGCACAGTAAGGCTTCCAGCGATTCAGAGCTACGTTTATTTAGGCTCCCCTACTTACGTGCCATCGGGCGCAACGGCCCGCCAATCTACCCACTGACCCAGATTAGACTAAGCCGAAATAGAGACTAAGAGCGGTTAAACGTCCACTACCCAAGGGGGGCATACCAAGGAAGCCGATCGCCCCCTTTTTTTGTATTTTGTCACTCTATGATTATTTAGTTATATTAAAGGAGGCTATTAGGAGGGGCGCAAGCTCATAACAGATGTTTATCCCTCGTGGTTTTGGCGAACGGTCTATGACGACCCAGCTAGGCAAAATGGCTTATTACACGGCTCAAGGAGAACCGTGGGATAAAGCTCCATCACAAGAAACCCTGGTGTTTCTACACGGCTTGGGGGGTGGGTCGTCTGCCTACGAATGGTCAAAGGTTTATCCAGCGTTTGCCGCTGATTATCAAATTCTGGCCCCCGATTTAGTGGGTTGGGGCCGCTCCGAGCATCCCGCCCGTAACTATCGGGCCGAAGATTACATCGCCAGCATCATTGAGTTTCTGGAGCAGACCTGTCAGGCTCCCACGACCGTCATTGCCTCAGCCTTGACGGCGGCCTTCACGATTCGGGCCGCCGTCGAAAGACCTGACTTATTCAAGTCATTAATTGTCACCACTGCCGCAGGTTTAGCTGAGTTTGGCAAAGACTATCGCCAGAGCGGTTTCGCTCAGTTCGCCCAGTCTGTGAATGTTCCCCTGCTCAACAATTTGTTGTACGGTGCGGGGGTCGCCAATAGTTTTGGCATTCGTAGCTTTTTAGAGCAGCGTCAGTTTGCTGATGCCGCACGAATTTGCCCTGAAATCGTGGAAGCCTATCTGCAATCGGCTCACCAAGACAACGCTGAGTATGCCGCGCTCTCGTTTGTGCGGGGGGATTTGTGCTTTGACTTGTCCCAATACATCGCAGACCTGACGGTGCCGACCGCCCTCCTTTGGGGCAAAGGCTCTGAGTTTACCCATCCTAGCGTCGGTCGTCGGCTAGCAGAGATGAACCCTCAAGCCATTCGCTACGTTTACTACCTGGATGACGTGGGATTTACCCCGCAGCTAGAGCAACCAGCGGTGACGATCGGCCTCATTCGTAAACTCTTGCCTTTACTGGCCTAGGGTTTGACTAACCACCAGGAGACGGAGACATCATCATGAGCCACGTAACGAACAGTGCGTGCTGGCAGCATGGGTATAGACGGTTTTTAGCCTGGGGAATGGCCAAGGCCACTGAGGCAGATGAGCAAACCATTAAGCTGCACGATTGCGACGACTACGCCACAATGGCCGACCTGAAGCGATTGCTATTGGGCCATTTACAGGGCCGGGTGTTAGAAATTGGCCCCGGAGCCGGGACGAATTTAGCCTATTTCCCCTCAGACATTCACTGGATTGGGGTAGAACCTAACCTGTTTACCCATCCCTATATTCGTCAAGAGGCCGCACGTCAGGGACTGAAAGATATCGAACTGCATGGTCAACAGGCTGAGCAACTGCCGGTCGAAGACGGCAGCCTGGATGCTGTGGTGAGCACCTATGTATTGTGTTCTGTAACTGACATTGATACCACCCTAAAGGATATTCAACGAGTGCTAAAACCTGGCGGCACGTTTGTCTTTATGGAGCACGTTGCCGCGACGGACGGTACCTGTACGCGCACCGTTCAGGATGGCATTACGCCCGTCTGGAAGACGGTGTTTGATCACTGTCATCCCAACCGAGAAACCTGGAGAAACCTGAAAAAGGCAGGGTTTGCAACAGTAGACTATCAAACTTTTCGACTATCTATTCCCGTGGTTAGCCCCCATATTGCTGGCGTAGCAACCCGAGCATCAATCGATCCTAAGATTGAATTAACTCACGGCCAGAGCAAATCTAGACAACCCATTTCAGGAGATATCCATGACAGTTAACAAATCAATTCGGGCCGTAGTGCTGGCGCTCGCCCTGGGGGTTTGCCTCTGGTTGGGGGTAGGGCCAAACTCGGTGCTGGCAGCACCGCTACCAGCCACTGAATCGATCTTGCAGGAAAGGGGACAACCTCTGCCTGAAGTATCCCTGGAGTTGAAATCGGGAGTCGATCGCTTCCTCACGTCTATGCCTACTGGCTATTACACGATCTCGAACGTGGCCAGCTTAAAAAGTCGGTTAGCTAACCCTGAATCTGTGTTGGTCGATGTGCGAGAACCTTCGGAATATCAGTCTGGCCACATTCCTAACGCCATCAATATTCCGCTGCGAACCTTGCCGGATAATTTGGACAAAATTGTCCGCGATCGCCCTGTGGTGTTGTACTGTTCGACGGGCTATCGATCCGCAATGGGGGTGATGACATTGCACCTATTGGGCTATGACAACGTCCAGGGCTTTCCGCCCAGTTTTGCCGGGTGGAAGATGGCTGGGGAAATGATCGTCAAGTAACCATTGCCTTAGTCTGCTTGCCGACCGATTACTAACTGAGTGCCTGTCCGGCAATCGACACAGCGATCGCCCAATTCATGCCCCAAAGCGCCCAGGGCCTTTAGTCCGGTGCAATGATTAGACCGATCAATTGAACGCTATACCGTTTTAAGCATTCAAGGGTGGCCTGGATACGATCGGTACTGGTTTGTAGTAGGTGCATGCCGCCTAAAACAGCATAGAACGCACTCACGCCGGTAATGTCATCAATGTAGGCTAGCGTGTTGATGGCCCCGGCATGGGCACAACCTAAGATTACGACAACACCACGCGGTGTTTCCATAAATAGTGCCTGGTCATCCAAGATGAGATCAATATCCCTTTGGTTAGGGCTGCACCAGAACAGGTCCCCTGTATCTTCAAGGGGATGACGACGAGGGATCGTTCCCGTTACCCAAACTCCCGCAACCACTTCTGTCGGTTTTTCCGTCCAGATCAGCCGACGAACCTGTTGGCTGAGCGTCTGTTCGTCCTGGAGCGGCGATCCAATCTCTCCTCTGGGGCTGTATTTGGGGGCGATCGCCCCTGGATGCAAAAACAAATCTGTATGTTGTGCGTGCTTTAGCAATGCGGGCAAACCACCCGTGTGGTCGTAGTGACCGTGACTAATCACGATGGCATCCAAATCCACTAAGGAAAGGTTTAACTGCTGAGCGTTGTGGGGAAGGGCAAGCCCCTGGCCCGTGTCGAAGAGAAGGCGATGGGCAACGGTTTCAATGAGAAAAGAGAGTCCATGCTCACCCAACAGTCCCCTACCGCCAGCGGTGTTCTCTACTAAAACTGTGATCACGAGCTGTTCAATCATGCTGATCTAACCGTCCGCCTTCCCTGGGAATGATGCGATCGGTAATCTCTAAAACCTGATGATCACAACCCATGAGCTACACCAAGTCTGGAATGTACCAACATTTGCGTACCGATCGGTTGGTTAACGAGATCGGCCGCAGCCCTAATCGCTCGTCAATCCGCTGCAA
>JBGSNT010000152.1:0-13082 GCA_041739575.1 Nodosilinea sp.
GATGCTGGGGTGGGCTCGGACGATGACATGGAAAGGCCTTCATCCGGTCGTTAACTTAAGCCAGAACGTCTACGAAAAAGGCATTTCTCTATCCAAACAGGCTATGAAGGACATTGAGAACCGATTGGAACGCAACCCTCTACTACCCAAATGGGACATTCTTATTCGTCCAGCCTAGACGGTATATTCTTTCCCGGAAATCACCTAAGTCGCTGCTCGGTATCGCCGTCAAACCAGTGAATCGCTTCGGGCGGCAGGGCCAGCTGTAGATTCTCTTCGCTCCAGGCGGCATCGGTGGGCAGCAGGGCCCGCAGAGTAAGGCTGGGGTCGCCCTGCACCCGCAGGCTGACCAGGTCACTCATGCCCAGGTTTTCCACTAAAAATACCCGACCGCTAACCCGGTGGGCGTCACCCTCGCGGGGCAGCCGCAGATGCTCTGGGCGAATGCCAAGAATGACAGACTTGGCCTTGACCCCATTCGGCAGAGGCACCTGAACATCCCCCAAAGTCACGGCATTTTCAGAGCAGCTGAGGGGAATCAGATTCATCTGTGGACTGCCGATAAAACTGGCCACAAAGCGGTTGGCAGGGGTCTTGTAGATGTCGTGGGGATGGCCCAGCTGTTGCAGATGACCATGGCTAAGCACCGCCACCTTGGTGGAGAGGGTCATGGCCTCGGTCTGGTCGTGGGTGACGTAGACAACGGGGGATTTTTGATCGGCAAAAATCTGCTTCAGGTCGGCCCGCACCTGCTCCCGCAGTAGGGCATCCAAGTTGCTGAGGGGCTCGTCGAGCAAAAATACATCGGGGTTGCGCACCAGGGCGCGGGCCAGGGCCACCCGCTGCCGCTGGCCCCCCGACAGCTTGGCAGGCTTGCGATCGAGCAGAGAGTCAAGACCCAGCACCCCAGAGGTCTCCTGCACCCGCTTTTGAATATCGCCCACCGGCAGATAGCGCATTTTCAGCCCCGAGGCAATGTTGTCACGCACCGTCATGTGGGGGTAGAGGGCATAGCTCTGAAACACCATGGCAATGTTGCGATCGCCCGGCGGCAGCGGGCTGACATCGCGATCGCCAATCCTCACCTGGCCCTCGGTGGGCTGGTCTAGCCCCGCAATCAGCCGCAAAATCGTCGACTTACCACAGCCCGACGGCCCCACCAGGGTCAAAAACTCGTTGTCCGCCACCGCCAGGTTGAGCTGCTTCACCGGCACAATGTCGCGGCTGTAGGCTTTGGTCAGGTTTTGTAGTTCGAGTCTAGCCATGGTTCTAGAGATGGGTGGGTAAAGGGGGAGCGGGGGAGAGGTTAGAGAGATGGGGAAGGCCAGGGGGTGGACGGGTGGATAGGGAAGGATCAGGCTTTGAATTATGGATTTTGAACTTTGAATTTATCCACTTATCCACTCATCTACCCATCCACCCATTTACCCTTTCACCGATCCCGAGGTGAGCCCCTGCACAATGCGCCGCTGAAAAAACAGCACCAGCAGCACAAGAGGCAGAGTGCCCACTACGGTGGAGGCCGCCAGGGGACCGTAGGGCACATCAAACAGCGTGGTGCCGCCAAGCTGGGCCGCCGCCACAGGAATCGTTTTCATCGATTCACGGGTCATGAAGGTGAGGGCGAACAGGTATTCATTCCACGCAAAGATGAAGGCCAGAATGCCCGTGGTGACCAGGGCGGGCAGGGTCATGGGCAGCACAATGCGCCAGAGCATCTGCACGGTGTTGTAGCCATCGACGCGGGCTGAGTCTTCTAAATCGCGGGGCAGCTGCTGAAAAAAGCTGCGCATCACCAAAATCGTCAGCGGCAGGTTGATGGCGGTGTAGGGAATAATCAGGGCCAGGTAGTTATTGGCCAGACCAAAGGCCCGCACCACCTCCAGCAGGCCCAGGAACAAAAGAATATAGGGAAACAGGGTGACCACCAGCACGATCGCTAAAATAATCTGCTCCCCCGGAATGCGCAGGCGCGCCAGGGCATAGGCCGCCGGAGACCCCAGGGCCAAACACAGCAGCGTCGAGACAATGGCCACCAGAGCGCTGTTAAACATGTAGATGTAAAACTGGTTGCGCCGGAACAGGTCCAGATAGTGGTCAAAGGTGAGCTGGTCGAGGCTGGGGAAATACACCACCGCATCGGCGGTGATGGCGGCGTTGGTTTTAACCGAGGTCAGCACCTGCCACAGCACCGGGGCCAGGCTAAAGAGGACCGTGAATGCGATCGCCGCCCACAGCAGCACCCGCATCCAGGGGATGCCGCGATCGCTAGCTTGGGACGGGACGGGGGTAGTGGGAGGGGCAGTGGTCATGGGTCAGGTCAAGGAAAAACTTTGAATTTTGAATTTTGAACCCCAGATCGAGAACTTTCTACTCCAGCCTCCCATCTAAAATCCAAACTAGAAATCATTCGGTTTTGGCCCGCAGGCGAGACAGATAGAGCCAGGCCAGGCCAACTACCGCAATCAGCACAACAAACGTCACCGTCACCAGGGCAGCACCGTAGCCAAAATCGAGGTAGCGCATGACCGCAGCATAGATATAGATCGACACCATCTCGGTGGCACCGCCGGGGCCACCCCCGGTCATCACCTGAATCAGGTCAAAAATACCGAAGGACTGGGCAAAGCGAAACAGCATGGCGATCACAATCTGCGGCGCAATCAGCGGCAGCGTAATTTGCCGAAAGCTTTGCCAGGGGCTAGCTCCGTCCAGGGCGTGGGCCTCATAGAGATCCTGGGAAATAGACTGCAGCCCCGCCAGCAGCAAAATCGCCACAAAAGAGGTCGTTTTCCACACGTCGGCGCCGATCACCGCCACCATGGCCCAGTTGGGGTCGCCTAGCCAGTTGACCGGGTTGCTAATCACCTGTAGCCGCATCAGGGCATCGTTCCAGACGCCAAACTCGGTGTTAAAAATCCATCGCCAGGCCAGGGCAATTAGGGCGGTGGGCAAAGCCCAGGGCAAAATGGCGATCGTCCGCACCCAGCCGCGGCCTCGAAAGGCCTGATCCAGGGCGAGGGCGATGATCAGCCCCAAAACTAGCTCAAAAAACAGAGTGAATAGGGTGAAAAAAGCCGTATTCCCCATGCTTTGCCAGAACCGCCCATCCTGCACCATGCGGCGGTAGTTGTCTAAACCGCTAAACACCGGCTCCAGGTTAGTACTGAGGTTTTCGGTAAAAAAGCTCAGCCAAAAGGCCCGCAGAATCGGGAAAGCGTAGACCAGCAGCAGCAATAGCAGGGCCGGAGTAACCAACAGCCAGCCGGTGCGCTGTTGTCGTTGTCGAATGTAATCTCTAGCCATGGGGAAAGGATGGGTGGGTGGGCAGGTGAATGGGCGGGTGAGGGATGGAGAAATTAGTTTTTTTGATTCAGGCTATCCCTCGCTAAAATCCAAAATCCGCCAGCCAAAATCTTCTACCCCTCTACCCCCAACACCCGGCGGGTCTCCCCCGCAGCCGCCTGCATGGCGGCTGCGGGGGGCATTTGGTCAGTGATGGCGGCGCTCAGGTAGCGCTGCAAAATATCCGACACCTGGGCGTACTGTCCCACCGGGGGGCGGGGGACGGCGGTTTCCGCCACCTCAAGCAGTTGCTCAAAGTGGGGAAACGCCGCCAGCACCTCGGGGTCGGTGAACAGGGCGCGACGGCTGGGTACGTAGGCAAATTCCGTCACAAAGTCCTTCATCGGGCCGGGGCTGGTGAAAAATTCCACCACCCGCCAGGCCTCCTCGGGGTGCGGGGTGGCGGAGGAAATGCCAAAGCCCCACCCCCCGAGGCAGGCGGCGGCCTGCTGGCCCGGCCCATGCACCATTGGTTTAAGGGCAATGTTGCCAGCCACGGGGGAGCCCTCCTCGTTGGCCTCGGCCCAGACGTAGGGCCAGTTGCGCAAAAAGGCCCCATTGCCATTCTCGAACTGACGCAGAGAGTCTTCCTCAACGTAGTTGGTCACCCCAGGGGGCGAAATACCCTGGGCGATCACACCCTTCATAAATTCCGTGGCCTGGATGCCCGCGGGCTGATCCAGCCCCACCTCCAGCGTCTCAGGGTCAACCCAAAAGCCGCCGTAGCCCGCCACAATTTCAACAAAGTTGGTGACTAGGCCTTCGTACTGCAAACCCTGCCAGACAAACCCCCAGTCCACATCGGTCTGCTCCTGGATCGCCTCCGAGGCGGCGATCAGCTCGTCAAAGGTTTCCGGGGGGGCTAAACCCACCTGATCTAACAGGTCGGTCCGGTAGTAGAGCATGCCCATATCTGAACGAAAGGGCATCCGGTACAGGCCATCCTGGTATAAACCAGCCGCTACATCGGCGGGTAAAAAGTCGGCCAAGTCGGCCTGATCGACGCGATCAGACAAATCCTGCAGCCACCCGGCGGCGGCAAATTTGGGAATCCAGACCACATCCGAGAACAGGATGTCGTAGGGAGAATCTCCCAGCAAAAAGGAAGTGGTGTAGAGGTTCTCGATCGCATCGGCGGCGTTGGGACCGCGCACCATTTCAATGCGAATGTCGGGGTTTTCAGCCATAAACTGCTCGGCCAAGCCCTGCATTTGGTTAGCTTCTACGGCCCGCAGCAGAAACGATATGGTAACGGGCTGCTGAGCCCTGACCTGGGGCCCCAACAGAAGGCCTGCCGTCATAACCAACAGGACTAACAGAACCCAGCTCAACCGTCTCCAGCCGAAGTTCAACACCCTTGAAAAAGTTCTATTGCGCAAAACAAAGCCCGGAAATCCAACTTCCCAGGCTTGCCGCACAACCCAAAAAAACAATGGTAGTCTATGCAAATTCCGAGCTCAACGGCTCGGCATCGGCCAACCCAGGCCCTTTTATAAAACGTGAAAGCGGGGGAATAAAACCTCTACCCTAGGGAATATTTCAGCCCCCCTCGCAGACGGCCTAGAGGGTCTTGCTACGGTTGACCCGGGGCCGGAGCCGGCTGTAGCGGTGGGGCCGGTTCGCCGGGGAATAGGGGGGACGTGGGGTTAAACAGGTCACCGTTGGGCTGTTCAAACCCTGGCGGAAGGGACTGACCACCGGGCGCATCCTGGGGAAATCCTCCCGGCAGGCCACTGGGATCCCCTAGACCAGGGGTAGCCGCCCCTGGGCCTAGGTTAGTATCGCTGGGCAGCGTGGCCAGGGCGACGCGATCGCCCCCCACCGAGCGCAGCAAATCCAGCACCGCTACCACATCTTCGTAGCGGGCATCGCGGGCGGCGTAGAGCACCATGAGCCCACCGGGGCTGACCTGGTTGAACTGCAACAGCACATCGTAGAGCAGGTCGAGGGTTACCGGCTGCTGGTCGAGATAGGCCTGCCCCAGGCCATCGACGCTGACGTAGAGGCGATCGGCCCCCTGGCCGACCTGACCCGGTAAGGCCTGGCCAGTCTGGGCGGTGGGCAGGTCTAGGCTAATGGCCTGCTGCCGGGTCAGCCCCACCGCCGCCAAAATGAAGAACGTCAAGATGCAAAAGATAACGTCAATCAGTGGCACAATCTCCAGGTGCACATCCTGGGATGGGGTATCGAGCAGATCTACTTTCATGGGGAGGGCACCTAGGCAGAGGGTGTGGCGTCAGCAGCGGGGGAATTGGGCTCAAGGGCAGCAACGGGAGGGACCGACACCCCAGTGCCGGTCAGGGGGGAAAGCCCGCCATTCTTGGCCCAGCTCTGGCGATAGAGCAGCTCTAGTTCACTGCCCGCCTGGCGAAACATCTTGGCTTGGCCAAAGATAAACCCCTGAAACAGCCGATAAAAGGCCAGGGCCGTAATGGCGATGATTAACCCGGCAGCGGTGCTGATGAGGGCTTCACTAATCCCCAAGGAGGTGCCAGCGGTGGCATCGCCACTGCCCAGATCGCTGATCTGAATCGACCCCAGGGAGTTGATCAGGCCCAGCACGGTCCCCAGGAGGCCCAGCAGGGGGGAAAGGGCAATCACCGCCTCGAGAATTTTTTCGCCCCGGCCCATGGCCAGCAGCTCTTCGTTGGCGGAGGTCTCTAGGGACAGGCGAAACACCTCAGGGTCGGGCGATTGCAGCTTTAGGGGGGCCGACAGAAATCGCCCCATGGGCAACACGATCGACCGCTGGGCGATCTCGGCGGCGGCAGACCAGTCGCGGCGAGCGGCCTCTAGCACCCGACCCGACACTTCACGCTCGCGGGTCAAAATGCGCGACCAGAACCAGATGCGCTCCAAAATGGTGCCCACGGCCAAAATCGAGAGTAGGAGCAGAGGCCACATGGCGATACCGCCACGGGCAAATAGCTCGGGTATGTTCACGGGAATCCTCCTATCGGCACCCAGTCGTCCTGTCTAATTCGACAGTTCGACCGTTCTCCGGCAAAGCATAACAATTGTAGTGACTTTAGGACCGCTTCAACAGGTTCAGGTCAATTCTCTTAGCGGACCCGCTGCTAGGGTATCGAGAATCAAATCCGCCGTGCGCTGACAGGCCCCCGGTGGGCCCAGTTCTGACCGCATTTTGGCATAGCCTGCCCGCATAGTCTGTCGGGCGGTTTCGTCCTGCAGGAGCTTTAGGGCGGCGGCGGCGATCGCCTCAGGGGTCGCCTGCCACTGTAAAAACTCGGGCACCACCGGCTGGTTCACCGCCAGGTTGACCGGCGAGACAAAGGGCACATTGAGATTGAGCAGGTAGTAGGCAATCCGGGCGCTGAGGGGGTTAATTCGATAGGCCACCACCTGGGGCACATCCATCAGGGCAATTTCGAGGTTGGCGGTACCTGACTTGGTAATCGCCACATCGGCAGCGGCGATGGCGACCTGACTCCCCTCGGTGATGACTCGGCCCTTCAGACCGTAGGCGGCCAGTCCCTGTTCAAAGCTAGCCTGCAGCGTTGGGATAGACACCGGCAGCAAAAAGGTGGTCTCGGGGCACTGGGTCTGGATGATCTGCGCAGCCTTTAGGAGCACGGGCATCAGGTACTTGACCTCCTGGCGGCGGGAGGCCGGCAACAGAGTGACCACCGGGGTATCGGGGGATAGGCCCAGGTGTTGGCGGGCAGCTCCCTGGTCAGCGGGATCGGGGTAGCGATCGACAAGGGGATGCCCAACCCAGGTGACATTGGCCCCAAATCGTTGGTAATAATCCGCCTCAGCCTGAAAGATGGCGGCCATGCGATCGCTCTGGGCCACCAATCGCTCCGTATCCTGCTCCGAAAACGCCCATACCCACTGCTGAGGGGCAATGTAGTACACCACTGGCACCTGGGGGTGAACCTTTTTGAGGTATTTGCCCAGGGCCAGGTTCGGCACCATGTTGTCGATCATGATCACCAGGTCGGGCGGGCGCTGGGCCAAAGCCTGTTTGGCCCGACCCTGTAACTTCATGGCTGGCAGCATGTAGGGTATCGCCTCAAAGATACCCACTGACCCCACGGTAGAGGTTTCGCCGATTAGGGTGGCTCCAGCCTTGGCCATGCGCGGCCCGCCCAGGGCCGTGATGTCGAGGAGGATGTTGCGATCGCGAGCCCGCTGGTGCAATGCCTCAATCAGCAGAGCCCCCTGCAAGTCACCTGAGGCCTCAGCGGTACTGATGAAAACCCGTTGTCCACTGGGATGCGCCATCCCCTGGCCTGCCCCCAAGTTACTCATCATCGCTGGGCTTGGGGCGCCGCCGACCGGGGGTAAGACCTCGGCGATCGCTCTGCTGAGACGCCCGCAAAAAATCGCTAAAGTGGCGCACCAGTTCATTGTCGCCACCCTGGCTCAGCTTTTCGACGGCGGTGCTGAGGGACTCCCCCGACCGGTACACCAAGCGGTAGGCCTGCTTAAGTTCGCGGTAGGCCTGGGGGTCGACGGTGAGCCCGGCCCGCTGCAGGCCGATCTGGTTCAGCCCCCGCACCACAGCCGGATTGCCGTTCACCAAAGTAAAGGGGGGCACATCGCGATCGATGCGGCTCAATCCGCCAATCATCACCAGTCGACCAATCCGGACAAACTGGTGTACCCCCACCATACCGCTGATCCGCGCTCCCGACTCCACGTAGACATGACCAGCCAGGGCTACAGAGTTGGCGATGATCACATTGTCCTCAACAACGCAGTTGTGGGCCACATGGGAGTAGGCCATCAGCAGACAGCTGTTGCCCACCAGGGTAGCGGCCCCAGCATCGGTGGCCCGGTTAATGGTGACGTACTCGCGAATCAGATTGTTGTCGCCAATCACCACCTGACTCATGGAGCCGTCGTACTTGAGGTCTTGGGATTCCAGGCCAATGGCCGCCCCAGGAAAGATGCGGTTCTGGGCCCCAATCGTGGTCTGACCGTCAATCACAACGTGGGCACCAATTTCAGTCCCGGGGCCAATGATTACCTGCTCCCCAATCACGGCGTAGGGGCCCACCTTCACCGTGGGATGCAGCTGTGCACCAGCGTGGACCACGGCCGTGGGATGAATCAGGGTAGTCAATGGCCCGCCTCCAGAACCCAGCGTTTGCAACATACACACCTTCCTTATCTATCCCACCTGGCCTAATCGACTCCCCTAAGGGGCAGTCGGAGAGTCTACTACTGAGAACATCAGATCACCTTCGCAGGCAAGCTGACCATCAACTTCAGCCCGTCCACGCATTTTGCCAAAGCGGAGTCCCTTAATGGCCAAGAGTTCTACCGTCATAATCAGCTGATCGCCGGGCACTACGGGTCGACGAAATCTTACCTTATCGATGCCCGCAAAGACACACAATCCCTCCACTCCGGGAATCTGCGTCAGCACGATCCCACCGACCTGGGCCATGGCTTCCACAATCAGCACCCCCGGCATAATGGGGTATTCAGGAAAGTGGCCCTGGAAGTGGGGTTCGTTGAAGCTGACATTTTTAATGCCGGTAGCCTGCTTGCCAGGGATGTAATCGACGATGCGATCGACCAGGGCAAAGGGATAGCGGTGGGGCAGCAGGGCATAGATCTCGGCGGCACTAAAGTCTGATTTGATGGGTGCTACCGGGGCAACTCCAGCCGGTGGACAGTTGTCTAGGGCCGGAGTCATAGGACTAGGAGAGGTTACGTCAATCACAGTGGGAGAGGTTAGGGTCTAGGTTGACTACTAAACTGGGCCAAGACTCTAGGGTCGCCAAAACCCAGCCAAGGCGATAGGCAAATTGCCTAGCTTGATTTTGCCACTATAGGGCACCGTCGCCATAGGCCAAAACCGGAACCAGGGCTGCCGCCAGCTCGCCATGGAGACGATGACTCGCCTTGTAGGCGACGATGTGGGCCAGGGGCATACTCCCCAGCAGGCTCAGATCGCCAAGCAAATCCAGCATTTTGTGGCGGGCCGGCTCGTTATCAAACCGCAGTGGCGGGTTAAGCCAGCCGTCGGGGCCACACACCAAAGCATTGTCTAGACTACCCCCCTGAATCAGACCGCTGGCACGCAACTGCTCCACCTGATGGGCGAGACCAAAGGTGCGGGCCGGGGCCAGGGCGGCTGCAAACCCCCCAGCCCCAAAGGGGTGAGGCTCTGGCGTCCAGCTAAACCACTGGTTGCCAATGGCGGCTACCTCAAAGTCAATGCCATAGGTAAATCGGCATCGCGAAGCTGGAAAAGCCGCCACAAAGGCATCCCCCTCCCGCACCGACACCGGCTGGCTCAGCCGGGCCACCGACCGAGCTACCCCTTGCCGGTGCTGCCCGGCCCGGTGAATTGCCTCCACCCAGCCCAGGGCTGAACCGTCGAGCAGCGGCACCTCAGGGCCAGTAATTTCAATCCGCACATTGTCGATACCCAAGCCGACTAGAGCCGCTAGTAGATGCTCCACGGTGCGTACCGAGGCCTCTCCCTGGCGTAGTTCCGTGGAGAGCAGGGTGGGATTGACGGCCTCGAGACCGGCGGGCACCGTCGGTTGGCCCGGCAGGTCAGTACGGACGAAGAAACGCCCCTGTCCAGGTTCGGCTGGGTATAGCGTCACCACCGTGGTGAGGCCGGAGTGGAGGCCGATACCCTGGCGTTCGACCGGGCCAGCCAAGGTGGCTTGCTCTGGCCCTAGGGTCCAGGCGGTAGAAGGCAGTGAGTCGGTGGTTAAACTAGCCTGCACCATTAGAAGCGCTCCCCAAACCCAAAGCCAATGCGTCCCTGCCCAAGGACATTGAAACCGTAGTCAATCCGCAGAGGGCCGAGGGGGGTAGAAATGCGTACCCCTACCCCATAGCCTAGGCCACTGCCGGGCTTGCCCCGTGTCGGACCAGGGGCACCGGGCACCGCATTGCCGCTGCCAAGATCGGTACCGGCGTCGACAAACAGCACCCCGCCCAGGAATGAAAGTACCGGAAAACGATATTCTGCCGTGAACTGAGCATAGCTGCGCCCGCTGCCCACTTCGCCCTCGTCGTAGCCGCGAATGGAGTTGGTCCCCCCCAGGGCAAAGGCGTTATAGGGAGGAAGATCGCCCAGAACAGTTCCCGCCTGGGCATTGAGCGCGATCGTCTGAGGACCCTCGTTAAAGTTGAGGAACCCCACCGGAATAAAGTAGCTGAAGCTGCCCCGCAGGATGCTCATGAGGACGCTCCCCCGCCCCAGGGGCACCGACTGCTCAGCGTTGACACGCAGAATGCTGCCACTGGTGGGGTTGAGAGGATTGTTGCGGCGATCGAAAGTGGCGCTCATGGGAAACGTCCACAGGTCGTCTATGCCAGTACCACTGAAGGTCAGCGGGTTACCATCCGCATCCACCGGGCTGAGGTTGCCTGAGGCATCGCGCGACGACACGTTCTGAGCTATAGTGCCAACGGCTACCACCCATCCATTGTCGAAGGGACGAGCGAAGGTGATGCCAGCCCCCAGACGACGAATCCGCGCCTGATCGCCGTTGGGAAGATTGACGGTAATCGGCCCACCGGTAAAGTTTAGGTTCTCGTTCAGGTTAGCAAAGGCGTTAGCGGTATAAGAGGTGCGAAAAGGGTCACCCGCGATCCAGGGATCGGTGAAGGAGATATCAAACAATATATCCGTGAGACTGAGCTGGCCTTCAGCGACAAACTTCTGGTTGTTGCCGCCAAAGTTGTCCTGGCGATAGCTAACGGTACCAAACAGATTGCCCGTGAAGTTAAAGCCCAAGCCCGCCGCCACCGAGCCGGTATTGCGCTCTTGGACGTTGACGATAACCGTCACCTCGCGGGGGTTATTTTGAGCGGGCTCCAGCCCTGGTACCACATCCTCAAATATTTGCAGCCCAAATACCCGCTGAAAGTCTTGTTCTATCTGGGCCTGGTTAAACACGTCGCCGGGCTGGGTCTCAAACTCCCTGGTAATGATGTAAGGATGGGTGCGGCCCCTGATTGGCTCGCCGTCATCATTCACGGTCTGCCCTAGATCGTTGATGTAGCGCACCTGAATGCTTTCGATCACGCCTTCGGCCACCTCTAGGATGACCTCCCCCTCAGGGGAAACCCGGGGCGCCGCGACCACCTGGGCCAGCACGTACCCCTCGTTCTGGTACCACTGGTTGATCTCTAAAATGCCTTCCTGAAAATCGATCAGGTTAATTATCTGACCCTTTTGGTCGACAAAGATATCGTCGACTACACTCTGGGGCATGACTTCGTTGCCCTCTATCCGTACATCGGTGAGCACCGGGTTTGGCTGCACTACGAAGGTGATTTGCACCCCTAAGTCGGTATCAACGGGGGTAGCATCCACGTCGGCAAAGAAGCCGGTGGCAAAGATATTATTGATATCCTGCTGGAGCTGGGTACGCGTGGTAGCGCGCCCGGCCCTTGTCTCAATGACGCTATAGATCAGATTTTCCAGGCCGGGGTCAAGCTCTCCTTCGCTGGCGGTTACCTGCACCTCAGCCACCAGTACCCGAGGCTCCTCGGGCTCCTCCGCGGCAGCAGGGGTTTCCGGCACCGCCTCAGATGGTTCGGCCACCTCGCCGTCGGGGGTCTGACCATCGGTCTCTTCACCCTCTGTGGACTGCCCCTGCTCAGGGGGGCTGGCCTGGGGCTGGCTGCGGCGCTGCACAGCCCCTTCAATAATGCGTTGCGCCTCTTCTGGGGTAATCTCGCTCGGGGTGCTGGGGGTTTGACTGAGCTGGATGCCCTCGGCGGCGAGAAAATCTTGGGTAGAAGGTTGCAGGTCAGGTAGAGGAATCGTTGCAGCGGCGTCTTCGGTGGCGCGATAGCCATCGATCGCCCCCTGGAGATTTTCGGTTACAGAGGCAGGCTCAAGGGCAGCCTGAACCCGGTTAAAGTCAAGCGTATTGGCTTCGGCCACAGGAACGTCGAGGGGCTCGCTCAGATCGGAGGCGGTCAGGGAAGCGGTGCCAATTTCGGACTCAGATTCCTGGGCAAGGCTGGTGGCAGCAGCATGGTCTGACGCGATCGCCGAATCGGCCGAGGCCGGCGCGGCATGTAGCCCCACTGAGCCAGAAGCGGCCAGAATTAATAACAAATTACTAGGAGATACCCGCATCTAAACCCACCTGCTAAACACGTCCACACACCAATCAAAGACCAATTTTCCGGGCCTAGAGCTCGGAAAAACTGCCCTGGGCGGGCCGATGCCCCCGCAATCGCAAAGATTCTACCGCATTGATGGCGCTAATTCTTGGCTGATTGTGCCGCCACCTTCTCCAGGACCCGCTGGTAGGCCGCTTCGACCTGACCCAAATCCTGCCGAAACCGATCCTTATCGAGTACCCGCTGTGCTTCGTCATCAGTTGACTGATCCCACAGGCGACAGGTGTCGGGGCTGATTTCATCGCCCAAGAGAATCTGCTGTTGGGCATCGAGACCAAACTCTAGCTTGAAATCGACCAGAGTAATGGCACAACCCAGGAAGAACTCCGTCAGGACTTGATTGATGTTGAGGGCAAGACGGCGCAGGGTGGCGATCTGTTCCTCGCTGGCCAGGGCCATGACGCGGATTCGATCGCCCGTCAGCAGCGGGTCGCCCAGGTCGTCATTCTTGTAGTAAAACTCCACCAGGGGCGGATCTAGGGGCAGGCCCAGGGGCAGGCCCGTCTGCTTGCAGAGGCTGCCTGCAGCCCGGTTGCGCACCACTACTTCGAGGGGAATGATCTGGAGGGCTTTGACCAGCATGGTGCGATCGCCCG
>JBGSNT010000350.1:0-19221 GCA_041739575.1 Nodosilinea sp.
ATACGCTTATTGAATCTATATTTTTCATTGTTATTCTTCCCTAGTAATGTACGATTCAAAATCGTGATTCTGGATTGCACGACCCGCTTCACGGTTGTGCCCTTTGGTTTTTGACGGTTACTGCAAGGATGTTAAAAGATAACGATGAGTAAGTATTTGCCCCTGTGGGTGATGGTGGGAATGCTGCCCGGTGGGGCGATCGCCCCCGTCCTGGCCCTGCAACCACCCCAGCTCCTCGCCCAGGCCCAGCTCTACGGCACCGTGATCGCCAATGAGCTGAATGTCCGAGCGGGTGCTGGGGCCGACACCCCCGTGCTCTATGTGCTGCCCCGCGATGTCACCGTGCGCATCACCGGCCAGTACGGCGACGGGGCCGACAGCTGGTACAAAATTGTGCCGATGACCGCTGGCTATCCCCAGCAGGAGGGCTGGGTCTACGGGGCATACCTGAAGGTGAGAAATACACTGCCCACGTCCTCCCACTACGACACGGGCTACCAGGCGGGCCAGGCCGATGCTGCCGCCGGGCGCACCTACGATCCCGTTGGCGGCAGCCGCGACCTCTCGGACTCTGATGCGCGGGCCTATACCCGTGGCTATGCCGACGGCTACGAAGCGGGCCGCCCCGGCAACACGTCCAATCTGCAACAGTACTACGACGATGGTTACGAGCACGGGCGGGCCGATGCCGCTGCCGGGCGCACCTACGACCCCGTAGCCGGGAGCCACGGTCTGCCCGCCAACGCCTCGCGGGAATACACCCGAGGCTACGCCGCCGGTTACGAAGCCGGTCGGCCCTAGGGCTGCGGATGGGAGTAATGGGCGACTGAAGGGACGAGGGATTTGATGCTCGTCCCTGAACTGATCAGAGGTTAGAAGATAGATAAACCTTAATGATGAAGGCTTCCTAGGAGCAAATTATGACGACGAATTCTAGACCGTTTGGAGTCACGTTAATTGCCAGCTTAATGCTGATTGTCGGTGTGGCAAGAACCATTATTGGGAGCCTCCTCCTCTTCGGAAATCCGATCGCTGAATCCAGTCTAGAGCAAGCCCTACCCCCTGATTTAGCTACGCCAACCGGCTTTCCCCTGTGGATGGGGATTGTATTTCTGGTAATTGGTTTGCTGGGATTGCTGATGAGCTACGGCATGTTTACCCTCAAGGGCTGGGCTTGGCTATGGACGGTTGTGGTCGTGTCTTTCAATTTGGTTGGAACGTTTATCAGCGTTGTACAAGCGCGCGTGGGCGTTGATGCCTTTATTTCCATTGCCATTTTTGTCTTGGTTGTCTACTACCTTTCCACAACCCCGGTCAAGCGGGCCTTTGGCATGCTACCCCATCGCTGAGGGTGCTGCCTAGCCACGCCTGTCCGCCCCTGCCCTAGCTCTCGGCGCTCTCCCTACTAGCTGCTCATCCCCTAGAACAATATTTATGACTGCCACCCTCTCGCCCACCTCCATCCAAATTCGGAATCTGACGAAGACCTATCCCAACGGCTACAAAGCCCTGAACGGCGTCAACCTCGACATTCCCATGGGCATGTTCGGCCTGCTGGGGCCAAACGGAGCCGGAAAATCTAGCCTGATGCGCACCATTTCCACCCTTCAGGAACCCACCGAGGGCACCATCCAGTGGGGCGACATCAATATGCTGGAAGAAAAGGTGAAGGTGCGCCAGGTGCTGGGCTACTTGCCCCAGAGCTTTGGCGTGTATCCGGGGGTGTCTGCCGAGAAACTGCTGGACCACTTTGCCGCGCTGAAGGGCATCACCAACGGCAAGGAGCGCCGGGAACTGGTGAAGCATTTGCTGGAGCAGGTGAACCTGTACAGCGCGCGCGATCGCGCCGTCAGCGGTTTTTCGGGCGGTATGCGGCAGCGGTTTGGCATTGCCCAGGCCCTGGTGGGAGAACCCCGCTTGGTAATTGTCGATGAACCCACCGCTGGTCTCGACCCCGCCGAGCGAGTGCGCTTTCTGAATTTGCTCAGCGAGATTTCCCAGCGGGCGGCGATCATCCTCTCCACCCACATTGTGGAAGACGTGAGCGAGCTGTGCCCCCAAATGGCGGTACTGATCGCCGGAGAGATCCGCGCCACCGGACAGCCCAGCGCCATGATGGAGCAGCTGGCGGGCAAAGTCTGGCGGATTCAGCTCAAGCGCGACGAGTTGCCCACCTATGAAGAAAATTACCAGGTGCTCTCCACCCGGTTCTTTATGGGCGACATCATCGCCCGGATTTACAGCAAAGCTGACCCCGGTGCCGGGTTTGAAGTGGTTGAACCCGATCTAGAGGATGTCTACTTCTGCGTCATGAAGCAGATTCCGGCGTTGCAGACGAATACCATAGCCGCCACCCCCGCTTAAAGATCCGTACCAGCACTTACTCAGGATTCCAAGGCTATGCAAGTTGAATTGATGTATCAATCGGCCTACACCCTGGGGCTGCTGCGCCTGCAAGGGGGTGAACAGGTGCGCGTCGAGGCGGCCTCCATGGTCGGCATGTCTACCGGGGTGACGCTAGAAACCACCGCCACCGGAGGCTTCATGCAATCCCTGAAGCGATCGCTGCTGGGGGGTGAAAGCCTGTTTCAAAATGTGTACACCGCCCCAGCCCAGGGGGGCGAGGTGCTCGTGGCCCCCTCTCTACCGGGGGATTTGACCCTGTTAACCCTGGGCGAACCGATGCTGGTGCAGTCGGGGGCCTACGTCGCCTCCAATATCAACATCGCCCTAGATACGAAATGGGGCGGGTCAAAGTCGTTTTTTGGCACGGGCGGTGGCCTGTTCATGCTGCGGGCCGAGGGGCAGGGGCAGATGGTGGTGTCCTCCTACGGAGCCATCCACGAAATCACCCTGGCCCCCGGCGAATCCTACACCATCGACACCGGGCACCTGGTGGCCCTGAGCGAATCCATGCCCTTCCAGACCCGCTCCATCGGCGGCATGAAGACGTTTATGTTCAGCGGTGAAGGCTTTGTGGCTGACCTCACCGGGCCGGGGAAGGTGCTGGTGCAGACGCGATCGCAGGATCAGTTTCTCTCCTGGCTGATCCCCAAACTGCCAAAATCCCCCAGCACCAGCAGCAGTTGATGTCTGCTCCCCCCAGCACCCCGGCTTCTTGAAGAAGCCGGGGTGCTCACGACCCTTCACCCTTCACCCTACCCTGCGGGAAGCCGCTCCGCGTCTATCACCCTTTACCCTTCACCCTTCCCCATGACCACCCATCCACCCACCCACCCATCCACCCCTTCACCCTCTCCCCAAACCTGGCAACCCGTCTGGGAGATCGTCCGGTTTGAGCTCCAGGACAGCCTGCGAACCCGTGGGTTGCTGCTGGGTTTTGGCTTTTTCTTGGTGCTCGGCCTGGTGATTATCCATGGCTTGGGCAGCGATGCGCTGTTCTTCCCGACCATCCGAGAGGTGATGGGCCTAAACCCGCGACCGGGGGAACTGGTGCCCTACGCCAATGCGCCGTTGCAAATTATGACGGTGTTTAAGTTTGCGAATTTGTTGGTAATTCTGCTGGCTGTCGGCATCTTTACCGAACGGGCCACCAAGGATTTCACCAGCAGCATGGATGGCCTGTTGTTCACCAGTCCGCTGCAGGAATGGCAGTTCGGGGCGGGGCGGTTCATCGCTAGCACAGTGATCATCTTGGGCATGTCCGTGGGGCTGGGGCTGGGGCTGATGGTGGGCGAGGCGTTGCCCTGGATGGCGGCAGCCCGTATTGGCCCCTTTAATGGGCTGGCCTACCTTCAGCCCTATGTTTACCTGATCATTCCCAACATCCTGATTTTTGGCCTGCTCAGCTTTGGGCTGGGCTTGCTCACCCGTCGTTCTCTGGCGGGCTATCTGGGGTTGGTGGCGGTGCTGCTGCTTCAGATTGTCCTAGAAGGCATCCTGGGGCTGCTGCGGGCGGGGCCGTTTTTTATCGCGCTAATCAACCCCCTGGGGGCAACCCCGATTGACTATACGGTGCGGTTTTGGACAAAGGTAGAGCAAAATACGCTGAACGTGCCCTTTACCCCGGTGATTTGGCTGTCTCGCTTGCTCTATTTGGCGCTGAGTGTGGCGTTTTTTGTGTGGGTGTGGCGGCAGTTTAGTTTTTCGGGCGGGGCTTCCGGTTCCCCAGGCCGTTTAGATAAACTGCTGGACTGGGCGGAGGATCGGCTAGTCTTTTGGAAGGCCAAACCCCAGACCGAAGCGGCCCCAGCGGCTCCCCTGGTGCGGGATCTCGACCCGGCCCCCGTCACCCAGCCCCACTATGGCCTCGGAGCCCAGGTGAACCATGCATGGCGTATTGCCAAACTGGATCTCAAGCGCCTGATCTGGAATCCGCTGACCCTGGCCATCCTCACCATCAGCCTGATTACCACGGGGTTTCTGCTGGTGCTGATGTTTGCCAGCGGCGGCAGTCCTAGCCTATTGCCCACCACCAACCGGGTGGTAGACGGCATGAGCCTGGTGTTGGGGTTGGTTGCGCCCCTGCTGATTGTGTTTTTGGCCGGAGATTTGGTCTGGCGGGAACGGGAGGTGAAGATCGATCCCCTGATCGATTCGCTGCCTGCCCGCAGTTGGAGCTTTGTGGTGGGCAAGCTGCTGGTGCTGGCGGTGATGCTCTTCCTGGCCCTGCCGCTGATGGTGCTCGGTGCCCTCCTGGCCCAAACCGTCAATGGCTACACCCAGTACAACCTGGGAGTCTATGGCGCTGGGCTGTTTACCATCACCCTGGTGGATTTGCTGCTGATCGCCGTGCTGGCCATGACGGTTCAGGTGCTGGTGAATCAAAAGTTTTTGGGCTACGTGCTGTCGGCCCTGCTGGTGGTGCTGTTTACGGCGGGGGGAAATGTCGTCTTTAGGAATGCCCGTCTGCTTCAGTATAGCTTTCGGCCCAAGTCCTACTACAGCGACCTCAGTGGCTATGGGGCGATGCTGGAACCCGTGCGCTGGTACCAGGGCTATTGGCTGGCCATTGCCCTGCTGCTGATCTGTGTCACCGCCCTGTTTTGGGTGCGCGGAGTGGATACCCAACCCAAACAGCGCTGGCGTATTGCCCGTCAGCGGTTTACCCGCCCCATGCAGATGGTAATGGCCCTCAGTGCGATCGCGGCTCTGCTGCTGGGCGGCTGGATCTACTACAACACGGCTATGCTCAATGCCGGAACTAACCGGGGCGAGGGGGTAGCCCAACTGGTGGCCTACGAACAAACCTACGGCAACTTGCGCGATGCCCAGCCCAAAATCACCGCCATTAACCTCCAGGGCGATCTCTACCCCGATGAGGATTCTCGCTTTGCGGTGAAGGGCACCTACACCCTCGAAAACCAAACCCAGCAGCCCATCGACACGATTTTAATTCAAGTTTTCAAGGACACTCAGATGAACCAACTTGCCCTGGCTGGGGCACCGGAGGGCCAGCCCATCCAACACCCGGCCCTCCAGGGCTATGCCTTTACCCTGCCCACCCCGCTACCACCGGGGGGCACCGTCGAAGCCAGCTTTGACCTGGTGCGCCAGCCCCCAGCGGGGTTTGCCAACGATCCAGGCCGCACGTTTGCCGGCTACGTGGACAACGGGGCCAACTTTGGCACCAACGATTTTCTGCCCCAGGTGGGCTTTAATGATCGGCTCCGGTTTGCGATTAATCCCCAAATGCGGGAGCAGGCGGGGCTGCCCCCCATCGACCCAGAGGCCGAACAGGCCAGGGCCGCCCAGATCAACGCCAACCACCCCGATACCCATCTGGCCCAGTTTTCCGCCATCCTCAGCACCGCCCCCGACCAAATCATCTTGACTTCCGGGGAACCGGTGCGGGAATGGACGGAGGGCAACCGCCGCTATTTTGAGTACCAAAGCCAGGTGCCCATCGAAAAACAAGTGCCCTTCATCTCTGGGCAGTACGAGGTTCAAAAAGACGACTGGCAGGGCATTCCCATCGAGGTGTACTATCACCCCGGCCACGATCGCAACCTGGATCGCATCATCGCCGGAGCCAAGCAGAGCCTAGACTACGCCACCCAACAGTTTGACCCCTACCCCCACAAATCTCTGCGAATTGTGGAAACCCCCTACGTCAGCGAAGCGATTAGCTATCCCGGCGGGCAAATCTTCATGGGCGAAAACCAGGTCTTTCTGGCCAACCCCAAAGACGACGGCACCCAAACCCTGGATTCCGCCTTCCACATCGCCGCCCACGAAGTCGCTCACCAATGGTGGGGACACCAAATCCATATCTCCCACCAGCGTCCGGGCGATCGCCTGCTGACAGAATCCCTCTCGGAATACACCGCCAACCAGGTCTATGCCAAGGAATTTGGGACAACAGGGCTGGGGGCCGCCCTGCGAAATAACCTGAACCTCTACCTGCAAAACCGCAGCCGCTCCGACGTGCCCCTCGTCGAAGCAGGAGAGGGCGATAACCACCTGGTCTACCAAAAGGGTGGACTGGTGATGTATGCCCTGCAAGACTACCTGGGCGAAGCTTTGGTCAACCAAACCCTGGCCCAGTTTTTGCGAGATAACGCCACCGTGCCCCCCTACCCCACCGGGACGGATTTGGTGGATGCCTTCCGGGCGGTGACCCCCGAAAAATACCAATACCTACTCACTGACCTGTTCGAGACCGTCACCATCTACGACAACCGCGTCACCGCCGCCACTGTTACCCCCCGTGCCGATGGCAAGTTCGACGTCACCCTCACCATCAACACCGCTAAGGTACGCTCCGACGAGGTGGGCAACGAAACCCCAGCGGCCATCAACCAAGAGGAGATTGATGTGGGGGTTTACGACCTCAAGGGCGACCTGATCTACCTGCAAAAGCACTCCTTCTCCGATGGCGAAAGCTCGCTGACGATTACGGTGGATCAACAGCCGATCCGAGCGGGCATTGACCCCCTGCATAAGCTGATCGATAAAGTTCCCGATGACAATGTGGTGGGGGTGACAGAGGCGACTTAGTCACAGAATTATTGCCGTCTATTGATCCAATGTTGATGGGATGACAGGCTAGAAGTTCCCTCACCTTTTACAACATCTACTCGTAACAAGACACAATCATGGCCCGTAATGCCTGCCCAAACTAGGGGAATGAATGACGATGAATAACTCAACCACCCTAAATCGCCAGGCCAGGGGCCTGATTCTCGATTTTGCCCTGGGGGCTGCGATCGTCGCCCTAATGCCTATTCCTTACAGCATCTTTCTAAAAATCATCATTTTGCCGGTGCTGCTGGTGCTGCTGGTCAAACGGGTGATTCGCCTCTGGCAGGGTTATAAACCCGATGCGGTGGCCAAGCTGAGTTTGCTCGTTAGCCTGGCGGCGGCGGTGCTATTGGGCATCCTGGGTTGGTTAGGCGGGGTTGTATTGGGTATCAGGGTACCCTGGCTGGCGGGTTTAGCCCCCGGATTTGCCGCATTTGCCCTGTTCTGGGGGGTAGGGCAGGCCATCAACCACTGCTATTTAAGCGGGTTTCCTAACGTTACCGAAAAGCCCTATTTGCCCTATTTAATGGGTGACCACGATGAAGTTTAAGCGACGACAGGCCCTCTGGGGCGGATTGGGAGCGACCGTTGCGGCTATCTTGGGCCGTAACACCCTGGAGCGGCGGGCGGCAGAAGCCGAACAGGCCAGTATAGAGGCACTGTATGATCCTCAAACCCTGGTGCAGCAAGCCTACCAGGCCGATGTCGAAGCGGTACAAAACCTGGCGGTGGGTCAAACCAGCGCTCAACTGCAATCTCCTACGGTGCCTTACAATCGGGCCTGGTCGAAGCAGCTCATTATTGCTGCTAAGCTCGCCACTCTGCAATACTTCCAGGGGAAGTACCAGGCCGATTACGATGGCAGTATTAACCGCTTGCCCGTCTACCAGGAATCAGGGTTTGAGGCGTTTCAGCAGGTGGCCTCTTTCACAGCTCTGGAGCAGGCCCAGGAGCGAATTAGCTTTGAAATTCCCCTCTCTGATTTGACGGATGGTTTCAGGGACGAGGCCGATCTCCAGAAACGGCTGGATCGCACCCGCGATGCCATTGAGCAACAGGTCGAGCAGGTGGTACAGATTAGTCAGGACATCCGGGTTTACTACGGCTTTTTGCTGACCTCTGAGGAGTTCAATATGCTGGTGTTTCGGGGCACCCAGCGCAAGTTTGAATTTCTGGGGGATTTGTTGACCCTGCAAAAGAGCTACGTTAACCCCCTGACTGAGGAAGCGCTGGGGCAGGTGCATTTGGGGTTTTACTCGCTTTACTTTAACCAATTAGCCGATGCCGTCAAAAATGCGGTGCAGAACTTAGACCCCGCTAAACCATTGGTGATTGCGGGGCATAGCCTGGGGGGTGCCATGGCCAATCTGGCGGCGATCGATCTGGCAATTCATCGGCCAGAGCTAAAATCCAACCTGCATCTCTATACCTATGGGACGCCTCGGGTGGGCGATCGCACCTTCGTCGAAACCCATAGCCGCATGGTACCGAACCACTATCGGGTCATTAACCTGGCCGATATGGTACCCATGACACCCCTGAGCGAATTGTTGATCGTCAGTTTTGTTCACGGTGGCCAGCAGTGGTCGTTTCTGTCTCATCATGGAGATATTGGCCCTAACCACATGACCGACGTTTACCGCAACGCCATTCAGCAGGAGGTTGAGAGCAGGGATGACGGGCAGTTTGTGAATTTGCCGATGGAGTTGGGGTGATAGGGGTGTCGGGTTTTGGGTGTCGGGTGTCAGGGGTGATGGGTGGGGGGTATGAGTTTTGAGTTTTGTTCGCGGAGCGTCTCCGAAGGAGAAATTTTGAATTTTGATATCCCCTCCTGGGAGGGGTAGGGGTGGGTTATTTGAATTTTGAATTTTGATGTAAGGACAGATTGCATGGGGCGGCAAAGAATCAATCGCTACGGGTGGCTAACTGTACTGGCGTTGGTGGTTTGTCTCTGCATCGGTTGGCTAACTGCTCCCCGCATCCTGGCACAGGAGCAACCATCCCAACTGGCTTTTGCAGACCCGGCTCAGTATCCGGCGGGACAATCTCCGGATGAGGGCTATTTACCCGTGGCGAAGTGGTCCGGGCGGCTGATTTTGCCAGAACAGGCGGCGGCGGTAGCCGATGCACGGGATTGGGTGTGGATGGAGGTGTTGACTAGTCCTAACGATGAGCTAATTGGCCAGCAGGTGCGGCTACAGTGGCGGGATACGGCGGCAAATCAGACTTTCCTGAACCTGGTGACGCGGGGGATTGAGTTTGATCAGGCGGCGCTGGAGAGTCTTGAAAAAGGCATCATTCTCCCGACCCGGCTGGATGGGTGGTCCAGAGTGGGACCGCTGCAATCGCTGGCGGGAACTCGTCCCCAAGACGACATGATTGTGGCACTGCCCGATGCCACCTTTCGACGGGTAGATGGGGAATCTGTCATTGAAATTGAGGATGATCCGATTCAAATTCCCGAGCGCTTCTACAGTCTGGTGCGGGTGCTGGGGCCAGATGAAACCCAACCCACGCCAGAACTCTGCCCTGGTAGCCAGCCCTGTGCCAGTGACTATCTGCGGGTGCAGCACTACAACTTAGCCAGTCAATCCTTTGAGGGGGCGATTGAGACGGTTCGGATTCCCCAGGTGCCCCCGGCGAAGACGGGCGTGTTTCAGTCGACTTCTCAAGATTTAGCCAACTCTCCCGCCGGGGAAGCCGGGTGGTACATCTACGGCGCAAAGAATGCTGAGGGTACGTTCGTGACGCGGGCAATCGTGCCCCGTCGCCTGTTCCAGATGGAGCCCCCAGACACTCTGTCGGGCACTCAAACCGGCCTCAACTACATCAACTTCGGCAACTGGCGAAACACGCCTGACCGCAAGGGCACCCTGCAGTCGGTGCTGGTGAAATCGGATGCTGGGGAAGCTCAGGCACCCACCTGGGTCGAGGGGGACTCGATGCTGGTGATTCACCTGTTTGGGGGCATTGGCGGGGAGCTGGCGGAACCGCGCTCGGTGCCCGGTACGATCACGGGCCACTTTGCCTTTGGTCAGGGCCAGGTCATCGAAGATCCCTTCACCCAGGAGCCCCGACTACAGGTCATCTACGACCAGGTGTATTCCCACGGTCCCCAGGGCATTGTGGCCGGAAGGTCTCTGTGGGCGGAATACAGTGGCAATCTGCAACGGGGCTGGCAGGGAACGCGCCCCATTTCCGATGTGGTGGTGAATATTCCGGCCCTGAACCACACCTACCGGTTTGGTGACTTCACCCTGTCTCCCCTCAAACAACTGCAGCGAGAGCTCCGGGTGATGATGGCCCGATACCGCACGGGAGATGGCACCGGGGCCGCCATTGTCACCCCGGCCCAGTCCTGCGTGCAGGATTCCAGCCAGGCCCTGTACGAGACGATTCAAAACATCCGTACCCAGGTAGCCAATGCGCCCCAGGCCCAGGACTGGCTGGCGGAGCATCCTGACGATCCCCAAACCTTACTGTTTCAGGACCTGGTGTCCCTGGGGCAGCGGCTGCAGGGGCAGCTAGTCCCCCTGGGAATTGCCCGACCCGACTGGCACGAGAATACTTCTGTCCTCACCGGCATTGAGGGGGAAGAAGTCGAAGGTCAGAGCGAATTAGGCAACGAAACTAACCTGGTCAACAACCTGCTGAGCTGGCGCACGGCGATTCCCCGCGTGGCCCACGACAATATTGCAGCAATTTTGCTGCAGCATGGGGGCGAACTGTGGTTTCTCCGCACCAATCAGGTCGGGGGAGCCGATCCCACCATTGTGCCCCTGGCTCCCACTGAGGTGTTTGGAGATTACGTCGTCATCCCGGTCGCCTTTTCCCGACTGATTGAATCCCTGAAGTTCCCCAACCTAGCCGGAATCGGGATCATGGCCTTGGGTCTGGGCACCTTCGCGTTTGTCCTGTTCTTGACGCGGGGGCATGGCGCAGAGGGCATCTCCCCCCTATCCTTCAATTCAGCCCTGGGGGCTTTATTTATCCCCGCCCTTTGGCAAGAGTTGGTGTTTCGTGTCCTGCTCTTACCCCACCCCACCGAAGGAGTGCAACCGATTACGGCGCTGATCTGGTCGGTGATCAGTCTGGGGCTGTTCATGGCCTATCGCGGATTTAGGGCCAGGCTTCACCACCTGAAAGGGAATCGCAAACAATATCTGTCCCTCTCCCTGGTATTGGGGATTCTGGCGACGGGAGTTTATCTCACCACCGGTTCGCTGTGGACGGTGGTTGGGTTGCATTGGGGAAGCTGGGTGATGGAAAGGGTTACAGGTGCAGGCTTTAAGGCACAGGGTTTAGACGCGGGGCGGCTTCCCGGAGGGTAGGTTCAAGGTTCAGGGTGTAGACTCGGGGTGACTTCCCGAATAGTAGGTTGAATGGAGCAAGTCTTGGGATTAGAGGTTGAGGCATCCTCTGGGCGGCGCGATCGCAACGAGCAGATTCTGCTGGATGTGGTGGGCAAGGAGGTCAGCGATCGCATCAACCAGTCCCTGCATCGCACTATCCTGCTGACCCTGGGTAAAGGTGACCCTACCTTTCCCACAGCTCTTCCCCGCCAGGGCAAATTACACCTTGCTGACGGTAACCACCAAGCCCTTTACGCAGAGGTGTCAATCGGCGATCTGTTTGACCAGCCTACGATCAGCGGCAGATTGCTGATTGTGGGTCCAACGGGGATCGGCAAAACCACCGCTCTACTGGAGTTGGCGGCTGAGCTGGTTCAGCAGACAAAGCTTGACCCTGAGCAACCCATTCCGGTGCTGTTTCACCTGTCGTCCTGGCCCGTTGAGCAGCAATCGTTCGAAGAATGGCTGCGGACAGAGATGGGAGTCAAGTACGGGGTTTCCAAAAAGCTGAGCAACCTTTGGCTGGAGACGAACACCCTGCTTCCCTTGCTGGATGGTCTGGACGAACTGCCCACCGACCATCAGGAGTCTGCCGTGCAGCAGATCAACGAGTGGCTGGTCAATTCCCCCCGTTCTCTGGTGGTCTGTTGCGGTTACGAAGACGGCGATCGCGCCTCTATCCCCCTGACCCTGAACGGCATCCTTGAACTGGAACCGCTTATCCCCGAGCACCTTGAGAAATATCTAGCCGCTCTCGGACTCGATACTCTCTGGACGAAACGACAACCAACGCCAGAGATCCTTGATCTGATTCGCACTCCCCTGGGGCTGAGTCTGTTAATTCTGACGAGAGATACCCTCGATTTTGCGACATGGGAGACGTTGAGCTCTCCCCAGGATCGACAAAACCATTTGCTAGATAGTTTTATCCTTCAGCAACTTCATCAACCCCTTACCGCAAATTTTACAGACAAATCCCAACCCACAGCCCAGCAAACGCGCCACTGGCTAGAATGGTTAGCTAGACATATCAATGAACAATCTGAGCATGAATTTCTGATTGAAAATATGCAGCCCCATCTCCTGAGAAATCGCAAGCAAATCATCCAGTACAGTGTGCTGGGAGGGCTCATTTTTGGATTAATGGGCGGAATAGTTTTTGGTTTATTTGTTGGCCCTGGCTCTGGATTATTTGTCGCCTTCATGATTGCCGCCCTTTTTATTGCCAGACGGGGTGATGATGCCATAGCCACCATCGATGTAAAGCCAACGACTGCAAGTCTTATGCAGTTTATTTTTGTTCGACAGCTTAACCCACTCCTCTTTTTTCTTGCCGTGGCAGTCATATTGGTTGCTTTTAAGGCAGAGGGAATCGGCAGCTTTATTTTCCTCCTTGGCATGGTTTTATTGGTAGGCGTTTTGGTGAGGTTGACTTTTGCCCTGCCCAGCTGGCTAATGGGCAGTTTTGCCTCCAAAATAAATCGTTTTCTGGAAGCGGATATTGCAATTCGAACAAAGCCGAACCAAACCATTCAAGAAACGCTGCTCTATATCCTCAGAACAACAGTGATGTTTCTCCCGATTTTAATAGCCATCAGGATTACTCCCCTATTTTGGTCTGGTAAGCTTGCAGGCCCAATGGCCTTAGATGTGCCCACGGCATTGCATATTGTCGGGGTAAGTGCCGCGATCGCACTCTGGGCCACCATCTTCGACAGTGCCCTGGCCTGCGCCCAACATCTGGCCCTGCGGCTGGTGCTGTTTAAGGCTAATGCCATCCCCTGGCACTATGCCCGCTTCCTGAACCATTGTTGCGATCGCCATCTGCTTCAGCGAGTAGGTGGACGCTATCAGTTCATTCATCGCCTGGTGCAAGAGCGATTTGCTACCATGCCCTAAAGCATGTGCCCATCCTTGTATCTTTTAAGTGTGCCTTTCTGCTAAGCCTTAGCAATAAATAATGAAAGCGTTTGACGAAGCGCAATATTGGTGATGTCAGCGTTTAGAACTTAATCCACTTGTTGAAGACTTATGGATCTTTTATCGAACACCGTCGCCCTCTCTCGAATGCAGTTCGTGCTGACGGCCATTTTTCACATGCTGTGGCCCGTTTTGACGACGGGCATGGCCATTTACCTGGTAATTGTGGAAGGGCGCTGGCTCAAAACGCGCAACCCCGACTACTACCGCCATGCTTGTCAATGTCTCGAATCAGCAGCAGTCCTCCATCGCTGGTGATGTCGCCGCCGCTGAAGTCAGCCATGATCTTCCGCTTGCTCAAACGGCCAAATTCGTAGCTCGGCGAGTTACACTCTGTTTTGGGTCGGGAGCATCTTTATAAACCGCTGAATGTCTTGTGGTTATTACATTCTCGCTGGCTTTTGGCCCCGATCCCTCTTCGCTCGTGAGATATCCGGGATTATAACTGTTCCAGTTTGCTGTAGACACTGCCCACCAGCATTGAATCTCGGGATTCGGATCGGTTCTACGGGTGCAATTCAACGGCAACCCGTAGCCTTGAAACCTTGGCAAATAAGCTTTGTTCTGGTGATGCCTAAGGTTTAGCCAAAGCCCTCAACTGTTGTGCCTTATACAAATCATCGCTAGTCTTCAGGAGTTAATTGGGTAGCGTTAATAGGCTCCACCCTTCGACTGACTGTGCTTAAGGTTCACTATGACCGTTGAAACCGCTATCGATATTCCTGTCATTGATTTTTCGCCGTTCCTGAGCAATGAACCAGACGGTAAACAAGCCGTGGCTCAGGCCATTTACCGCGCCTGCCATGAAGTCGGGTTTATGTATCTCAAAAATCACGGGGTTCCTCAAGGGGCGATCGCCCAGGCCTTTGAGCAAACCCAACATTTTTTTGCCCTGCCCCTGGCCGAAAAACAGGCCATTGCCTGGTCCAATGAAACCAGCAACCGGGGCTATATTGGCATTGAACGCGAGCGACTGGATGAGACCAAGCCCGGCGACTTGAAAGAAGCCTTTAACATGGGGCGGGAAGTGGCAGCCGAGGCATTGAGCGACGATCAGCAGGCCCTGGTGGTGAACCAGTGGCCAGCCGGGCACGATGACTTTAAGACCACTATTTCAGAGTTTTTTGAGGTCTGCGGTGAGGCGGCTGAGCGGATTTTTCGGGCCTTTGCGATCGCCCTGCAAATGCCCGAAACCTACATCGCAGAAAAGCATCAGTCCCGTGGCTACACCCTGCGGCTATTGCACTACCCACCGATGGATACCACCCCAAAGCCGGGACAGATTCGGGCCGGGGCCCATTCTGACTACGGCACCCTGACGCTGCTGTTTCAGGATGATGTGGGGGGCTTAGAGGTGCAGTTGGCCAGTGGGGAATGGATTGCCGCCCCGTCCATTCCCGATGCCATTTTGATCAACACCGGCGACTTGACCCAGCGGTGGAGCAACGATGTGTTTCGCTCTACCAAGCACCGAGTGGGGCTACCTCAGCCGGAAAAGGTCGGGCGCGACCGCTACTCCATTGCCTTTTTCTGCCAGCCCGATGCCGATGCCGATATAGTCTGCTTCCCTAGCTGCCAGAGCGACGACAACCCGCCCCGCTATGCTCCGGTTAAATCTGGAGACTATCTGCTCAGCCGGTTGCAGGCCACCTATTGACCGCCGCCTTTAGCCTGCGTGTAAGCTTGTTCATCAATTCGCCGTTACCTTCCCTGCTATGACACAACCGTTTTTGACCCGTCGACTGCGCTCAGCCCTATTGGGATTGGCCATGGTAGCTCCCCTGACCCTGCTGGGGGCCTGCGCAACTGAAACCGCCTCGACCGGCGCAGAATCCACAGATGCAACGACCGAAGCCACCGCCGACGGAGAGGCACCTAAGGTAGCCCTCGTCTTAAGTGGTTCATCCACCGATCAGTCTTGGGACCAAGCCGCCTTCGAAGCGGGTGAAGCGCTGAAGGCCGAGGGGGTGGAGGTCGCCGTTTCCGAGGCCGTTGACCCAGCCGATGTGGCCGCCGTACTGCGGCAGTACGCTGAGCAGGGGTACGACCTGATTGTGGCCCACTCCTTCAGCTATCAAGATGCCGTATTTCAGGTGTCAGAAGAATTTCCCGACGTGAATTTTGCCTGGGCCGGGGGCATTGGTGAGACCTCAGAAAACGTGGCCGACTACGATCAACCCTTCTATCAAGGGGCGTATTTGGTTGGCCTGGTCGCGGCAGCATTGAGTAAAACGGGTAAGCTCGGTGCCCTCTACGGGTTTGACATTCCCGTGTGTCACGCCATGGGCGAGGCGATGTTGGCCGGCGCGCAGTCGGTCATTCCCGACGCGACCCTAACCAGTGCGGCGGTGGGGGACTGGTATGACGTAGCGAAGGCGAAGGAAGCCGCTTTATCCCAGGCTGAAACTGGGGTGGATTTCTGGATTGGCTGTGGCCAGGGGCCAACCCTGGGACAGATTGAGGCGGCCAAGGACGTGGACGGCTTTGCCACTGGGTATGTGGGCGATATGTCGTCCCTGGGGCCTGAGGTGGTGGCTTCTAACTTGGTCTGGAACATGAAACCTCTGTTTGAGCAAATGTTGGCCGATACGGCTAACGATACCTTTGCTGACCAGTTCTACAACCTGGGCATTCCCGATGACGTGATTCAGGTGGAGGTGACCCCAGAGTTTCAGGATGTCGTCAGCGCCGACGTGATCAAATCTATTGACGAGACGAAGGCCAAGATCGCCGCTGGTGACCTGGAAGTCCCCTTCGTGCCGCAGTAGAGAGAGCCCTTATCCCCCAGCCCCTTATTCCTGGGGAGAAGAGGAGACGGACTTGGAGCAAGATACTGTCTTAAATTCAAAGTCCCTCTCCCTAGGGCTACTGCTTATATAGATCTCTGTTTTTGGCTAAATCCCCGTCATGATCCCCCAGATGCGCCCTTTCCAAGTCTCTCAATAAGGCTCCCTTGAGAAAAGGGGGCAATTTTCCTCAAGAAGGCACACATTACCTCCCTTTTTTAGGGGGGCAGGGGGGATCGACTTAGGGCAATACAGCTAAGATTTATTCGTTTGTGAGCGATAGCCCTCGGGTAGAGGGGTCTGGAATGAGGGCCAAAGGACTACCAACCCTGCAATTATTCACAGAGATAAACCATGCCAGACCCTCGGCAAGCTCCCTTTGCTGTTGAGATGCGAGACATCACCAAGCGGTTTCCGGGGGTGATTGCCAATCAGGATGTCAACTTTTCGGTGCGTCCGGGGGAGATCCACGCGCTGCTGGGGGAAAATGGCGCGGGCAAGACCACACTGATGAATATCCTCTGTGGGTTGTATACCGCCGAGGAGGGCGAGGTTTTTCTCAACGGCCAGCCGGTGCGGTTTCACACGCCCCACGAGGCGATCGCGGCTGGCATTGGCATGGTGCATCAGCATTTCATGCTGGTGGAACCGTTTACGGTGGCGGAAAACATTATCCTGGGGCAGACCACCGGGGTGCGGCAGGAGCCTCGTCAAAAGCTGCATCGGCGGTTGACGGCCCTGGCGGATCAGTACGGCCTATCGCTCGATCCGGCGGCCAAAATCTGGGAACTGTCGGTGGGGGAACAGCAGCGGGTTGAGATTCTCAAGGCGCTCTATCGCCAGGCGCAGGTGCTAATTCTGGATGAGCCGACAGCGGTGCTGACGCCCCAGGAAACGGATGGGCTGATTGCCATCCTGCGACGATTGGCCGATCGGGGAACGACGATTATCTTCATCAGCCACAAGCTGAATGAGGTGCTGGCCCTGTGCGATCGCGTCACCGTACTACGCGACGGCAAAACCGTCGGCACCGTTGACATTGCCGATTGCGACACCCACTCCCTGGCGGAGATGATGGTGGGTCGCGAGGTTGATCTGCAGCGTCCCGATCGCGTTCCCCTACCGGCTACGCCCCCGACTCCGCGCCTGCAACTGGAGGGGGTTTCTGCCCTGGGCAACCATGATCTGCCTGCCCTGCAAGCCATCACCCTCAGCGTCTATGGCGGTGAGATTTTGGGCATTGCCGGGGTAGATGGCAACGGCCAGCGGGAGCTGGAAGAGGTGATTATGGGGTTGCGATCGCCCACCCAGGGCACCATTCACCGCGACGGGCCGGTGGCCCACATTCCCTCCGATCGCTACAGCATGGGGCTGATTTCCGACTTTACCGTGACCGAGAACCTGCTGATGCGAGATATCGACCGTCCGCCCTTTAACGTCAGGGGACTGCTGCACCCGGCGGCGATGGCCAACCATGCCGCCAATCTGGTGCAGCAGTTCACTATTCGCACCCCTTCAGTGAAAACCCAGTGCGGCACGCTCTCGGGGGGCAACGCCCAAAAAGTGGTTCTGGCTCGGGAAATATCCCAGGGACACGACATTCTCCTGGCGGCTCAGCCCAGCCGAGGACTGGACATTGGGGCGATGGAATTTGTCCATGCCCAGCTGATGGCCCAGCGCGATGCCGGAGCCGCCATTCTGCTGATTTCAACGGAACTGGACGAGATTCTGCGGTTGAGCGATCGCATTGCGGTGCTCTATGAAGGTCAGATTGTGGGCGTGATAGAGGCCGAAAACGCCGATGTGAAGCAGCTGGGCCTGTGGATGGCCGGGAAATCAGCTCAGGAGGGGCAGGCCATGGAGGGGGGCGATCGCCAACCGCTAGAGCCAACCGGGTCTAGCTCCGTCCCTGCCCAGGAGTTGGGATCATGACCTCTGAAACCCTGATACCGGCCAGCCAGAATCCGGCCAGGCTGGGCTGGCTCAAACCCTGGGCTCCTGTGATTGGTGGACTGCTGGCCCTGGTGCTTAGCGGTCTATTAATTTACCTCAGCGGTGCAAATCCTCTGGAGGCCTACAAAGTTCTGGTGCTGGGCGCCTTTGGCGGCTCGCGCCAGATCACTGAAACCATTCTCAAAGCTACCCCGCTGCTGCTGATTGCCCTGGGCCTCACCATTGCCTTTCGGGCTCGGGTTTGGAACATCGGCGCCGAAGGGCAATACCATATCGGCGCGCTGCTGGGCAGCATCGTTGCCCTGACGTTGCCGAATCTACCCGCGATTCTCCTAATTCCCCTGATGCTGCTGGCGGGAATGGTCGGCGGCTTGCTCTGGAGCGGATTGGCCGGTCTGCTGCACCTAAAGCGGGGCGTCAACCTGATTATCTGCACCCTGATGCTGAACTATATCGGCATTCTGATGGTGCAGTACGCGGCGCGGGTGCCCCTGCGTGACCCCGATGGCTTTTTGCCAGAATCGGCCAAATTCGTCGATGCCGCTCAAATTCCTCGGTTGTTTTCGAGTCGCCTGCACCTCGGTGTGGCGATCGCATTTGCGCTAGTCGGTGTGGTGTCTGTGCTGCTGTGGCGCACCTCCCTGGGGTTTCGACTCCGAGCCGTGGGGGCCAAAATCAGCGTCGCCCGCAGCATGGGCATCAACACCAGTCAGCACATTCTGACCGCCCTCCTACTCTCCGGTGCCCTGGCCGGGCTGGCCGGGGTAATTGAGGTCAGCTATACCTACACCCGCCTTAAGCCGGGCATTTCCGACGGCTACGGCTTTACCGCCATCCTGGTCGCCCTGCTGGGACAGATGAAGCCCATCGGCGTCTGCACCGCCGCCATTCTGTTTTCCGGTTTGGTGGTTGGCGCTCAAACCCTGAACGTCTCCCTCCAAATTCCCGCCGCCGTCGCTGGCGTCTTGCAAGCCCTGCTGGTGCTTGGCGTACTGGCCGGCCAGGCGATCGCCCAACGGGATGGCTAATAGACCTTATCGGAAATAGGAGAGAAAACGGTATAAATCAGCATTTCCCCCCGTTGCTTGTGATTTAAGCGGATTGACCTAGAGGGCTCCCTTTCTTCGCCCGGTGTGTCAGTCGGAAATTATGCAGCCCGCAGGCTG
>JBGSNT010000223.1:0-27888 GCA_041739575.1 Nodosilinea sp.
ACAGTTGTTGCCAGCCTTGTTTGTTAGCCTTTCCTTCAAAAAAGTCATCGGCTCACAGCTCGCTCCCCTATCACATACCAAAAACTACGCCAAAAGCGACCCGATTCGTTGCAATCCTTTACCTGAAAAGAGCCGCACCCATTTGATTTGCTGCCTCGGGAACAACAGGCCTTACCGAATACGAGTAAACCCATTGTTCTTGATCCCTCCAAAGCTTACACGCCAACTCAGGGCTACATCGTTATCGAGAACGAAGTTGATTGGATGCAGAGATTCCACTCTAACGGTTCTCCGTTCTGGGTAAGGGGTGAAGCGTTATGTAAATGGGCCGAAGAATGGTTGCGCTGTTGGAACCGCAGCCACTTGATCGCCGAAGTCAAACAATTGCCCAGAGAAAAGTTGGCCACATTGCTAGAGCCAACTCCAATTCCATCTAGATGGACAGAGCAGCAATGTTTAGCTGTAGTAACCCGGCTAGAAAAATACCCGACCTCAGATCCTATCGCCTATCTGCTCGCTGACCTCACGGAAAGTGACCTTAAGATTTGGCTAGGCCAACCCTCTATTGAAAACTTGGCTCAGTGGCTTGCAATTCAAGTTCCGGAGGAAGCTGTACCCCTAGGGCAAGCCTGGCAGGCCAAGCGACCTCATTCGCCTTTGAATAGCTACTACCAGACCACCGATAAACTCCAACTGCTGCGGCAGTGGCTTGGCATTGCTGAACCCAAACCCTTAGAACTAGGGACTTATCCCTTTGAAGATGTGCCGACCATCTTTCAAGCAGAGTTTGATAACTTTTGGGAGCGTGAATTCCATCGCAGCAACTTCAGCATTCTCGACGATCTAGACCTAGCCAAACAACCAGCTTCCCAACGCATAGCGGCCAGGGCTTATGAGGTCTTGAAGGAATATCCCGGCTTCATTACCGCTGTCAGAGAAAAGCAGCTAAAAGGTTACCTTGACTATGACCAATACCAAGAGCTCACCCAGCACCACAGACCACTTGAACCCCAACCACTACCGTTAGATGCTAGTCCAAAGGCTGCTCTTCGTTGGGTTACCGAAGCCTACTTGCCCCTGAGGCGGTGGGAGACGGTTGTTGCCAATCTCCCTAAGGAAAAGCAGGTCTGCGGCTACTTAGCCGCCAGCTTTGAAAACTGGATACTAGAGCACTATCCCAGCCTTACCGTTGATTCAGTATCGAGTTCATGGCTGAACTACAATACCTGCCACCAGGTTGAAGAACTCTGCACCCAGGGGCCAGTCTTTTGGGTAGTAGTAGATGGTTTAGGTTGGCTAGACCATCAGGCGCTGTTGGCCATGCTGACAGAGAAACAGGGTCTACAGCTAGAGCAAGGCCAAATCCCTCGCTTTAGCATTTTGCCAACCAAAACCGAATACGCAAAATGGAGTCTCTACAGCCAGCGGCGACCTGGCCATGAATCTTGGGTGCCTGATGCAGGTAAAGGTTTTGCCATTACTAACGGTAAACGCTACACCGATAATGACGAAACCAAAGGTCGGCTTCAGAAAGACATGGCGGCAGGCAAGTTACAGCTTTACTGCTGGGATACCGACCGATTTGATAGCCTCTTCCATAAAGAGGTGGACTGGCAGAACCTCTACACCGTCAAACGCCAACGGGTCTTGAGAGACATTGCCGACGACATTCTCCGATTTATCGATTTACATCCCAGAAAGGATGATCTACAAGTTGTCATTGCCAGCGATCACGGACAGCTTATGGGTATTTCCGAAAAGCTGGCCAACATCCCAGAGGGCTTAGAGCCAAAAGGTCGTATGGCGATCGGCAAAGCTGAACATCCTCAACTGGCAGTTTTAGATCGAGCCCGGTTCGACCTTCCCCACGACATCAGCATTATCAGAGGCCCAAGCAGCTTCAGCTCCTTTAGCTATGGGGATGATAAGAGCATCATCGGCTGTCACGGTGGGCTGTATCCCGAGGAAGTTGTGGTGGGTTTCTCGGTGCTGCGGCGATCCGTCAAACGTGCTCCCGTTATCGTCAAATGCTTTGGAGAAGGGCGACCTGGCGAGTCTAGCCCTCTCAAGATTGAAATATACAATCCCAACCCGCTGGTGCTCGAAGACCTCAAGATAACAGTGCCTCAGCTGGGTGCATTACAATCTGGTCAAGCCCTGGAAGGAATAATTGAGCCAAAGAAAACTCAGCTCCTTGAAGTCCCGATTCTGAAATGGCCAGAGTTACCTCCCTCCCATGAAGGCAAATCCCTTTCTTTGACCGGTGAACTTGAGTTTCGTTATCGCAGCGCTGAGCTGGCCTCGGTTGAACTCGACAAAGACTCGGCCATTGAAGTAATTCAAATCTTTAGCAGCGGCATAGAGGGACTCGATGACTTCTTATAACAGTGGAATCTACAATAGCGATCGCATCCGCGAAGTCTTCGGCAACCTTAGCATTGACAAGACTCGCCTACCCTCCAGCGGACTGACCGGGGCTGGAGTTCCTAGCTTTGTTGCCGAATGGCTGCTAGACAAAATCGTTCCTGGCAGCGGCTCCCTAAATAACCAGGAGCTAGAAAAAGTAAATACCTTTGTTAGCAAAGCCTTTCCCCGAAAAGATGACGCTAATGTCATCAAGTTTAAGCTCACTCAAGGGGATGTTTACAAACTCATTGCTCTGCTTCAGGTGAGGGTAAAACTAGAGCAAGGCAAAGGCGTTATCCCTGATCCACTAGCGCAAATCCCCGTTCTTAACCTGAACAACTGCACTATTCCTACTGACCTCATAGAACGCCATGAAATGCTCCTAAGGCAGGGGGTATGGGGCAAAATTTCTCTTGCTTTACTTCCCGACGGTAGCCCTGAAATAATTGATTTCGACCCCTTCCAGTGTTCTAACGTAGACCTTCAGGCCTATGCTGACTGCCGCGCCCAGTTTGGTACAGAGCAATGGCGTGACCTGATGTTTTGCTCTATGGGCTACAACCCAGAGCACCCCAGCTATACCCATGACGCTAAGACATGGATTCTAGCTCGACTGTTACCCCTAGTAGAGTCCAATTACCATGTGATGGAGCTTGCCCCCAAAGGCACAGGCAAGAGCTACGTCTTCGAGAATATCAGCAGTAAAGTTGCCTTGATTAGCGGTGGCAAAGTAACCCCCTCTCAGCTCTTCATCAATGGCAGAACTAAAGAAGTTGGCCTACTCGGTCGCCATGATGTAGTTGTTCTTGACGAGGTACAAAGCCTCACTTTCGAAGATCCTGACGAAGTCATTGGCCCCCTCAAAAACTATCTAGCCAGTGGTCGCTACAACCGCTCAGGGTTCGCCGATATCGCCAGTGATTGTTCCCTGGTCATGCTAGCCAATATTGAGCTAGATGCTTACCTACAGCCGAGAAATCCTGACTATCTAGTTGCTGATCTGCCTACGTTTTTCGGTGAAACTGCTTTTCTAGACCGCTTTGCAGGCATTATCCCCGGATGGGAAATTCCCAAGTTTAAGCGCGAAATGGCTGCTTCTCAAGTGGGGCTCAAAATGGACTTTTTTGGTGAAGCCCTACTGAGTCTCCGTCGCGACAATCGCTACCTAGCCTATGCTCAGCAGCACACTAAGTTTGATAACACTGCTACTGTCCGTGACCAAAACGCCATCCTCAAATCTGCCTCTGGGTTTCTCAAAATTCTCTACCCCCATTTAGATTTAACCTTGATGGATTTTGAGCGCGATTGTCTAAAACCTGCCTGCAGGCTGCGCCAAGCGATCCGAAGCTCCGAATATTATCTAGATGACGAGTTTCGCCAGTTTGGTCGCGACATCTTGGTAGAAACCATGTAGTTCTGATCAGCGCAATTTCCTTTAGGGCACAGGCTTTTATAATGTGTGCACCCCTAAGCCCTTGCCTCTGTGATTTACCTCGATTACCACGCCACTACCCCTATTGACCCAAGAGTGGCTGAAAAGGTTTTGCAGGCCATGACCACCAACTTTGGCAACGCCAGTAGCATTGACCATGAGGTAGGCGATCGCGCCGAAGCCGCCGTCAAACAAGCCACCCGCTATGTTGCCGACGTGGTGGGCGCTACACTCCGAGACATCATTTTTACCTCTGGTGCCACCGAAAGCCTCAACCTCGCAATCCAAGGAACCGTTCATCATCTAGAACGATCTGGCACTAAGCCTCGCATCGCCATTTCTACCGTTGAGCACAAAGCCGTCCTCGATACCTGCGCCGCCCTCCACCAGCAGGGGCGCATCGAGCTGATCCCTATCCCCGTCGATATCCAGGCCCGCCTTGACCTTGACAAGCTAAAGCAAGCCTGTGCCAGCGGCATTCATCTACTCTGCACTATGGCTGCCAATAACGAGGTCGGCACCATTTACCCCATTGAGAAAATTGCTGCGATCGCCCAAAGCTACGCAGTCCCCTTCCTCTGCGATGCCTCCCAAGCCGTAGGCAAAATCCCCATCCAGTTCAACGAGTGGGGCATTACTATGCTGGCTCTATCAGCCCATAAGCTTTACGGTCCCCAAGGCGTTGGGGCTCTCGTCGTCCGTCGAGACCATCGCCTAGAACCGTTGCTCTATGGCGGTGGCCAGCAAAGAGGCTTGCGCCCTGGCACCTTTAACCTGCCGGGCATTGTTGGTTTAGGCGAAGCCTGCCGGCTGCGGACGGAAGAGATGGCGGTGGACGAGGTTGAGATTGGCCAAAAGCGCGATCGACTCCAATCCCTCCTCCAAGCCCAAATCTCCGACTTGGTCATCAACGGTGACCTGCAAAACCGCCTAGCAGGAAACCTGCACATCTCCATCCCCGGCATACCCAACAGCGCCATCATTGCCAGGGTTCGCCACCAACTGGCCATATCCACCGGCTCCGCCTGTTCCTCAGGTGTTGAAGCCCCATCCCATGTGCTCAGAGCGATGGGGCTAACCGAGTCCGTCGTCGAAGGTGCCCTCAGAATTAGCCTAGGCAAATTCTCTACCGACGATGACATTCACCAAGCCGCAGAGATTCTGACGCAAGCAGTGCAGTCAGTAAAGCAAGCAATGGCTTGAAGCTATTTTTTCCACCGCTGTACTCTTCCAGCACTTAGTAGGCGGCAAAAAGAGTTCTCATTAGCTAGTCAGCTTACGCGCCATCCGGTGCAGGGCGGCTGAGTCGCTGATGGTGGGCACCTCCTCCAAGGCAAACCAGCCCAGGGCGTAGGATTCCTCAGAAACCGTGAATTCCATGTTCTTGACCACCAGCAAAAACCGGATGTCGTAATGCACATGGGGCGGTTCTTTAGCGGTATTGATGGAGTGGTGGCCGATGTCGAAAATGGTGGTTTGTAGGGGTGCGATCGTCTGAATGCCGCATTCTTCTCTAGCTTCGCGCAATGCCGCTTCCAGCAGAGAACCATCTCCCTCCTCCCCGTGACCGCCAACCTGTAGCCAGCGGTTCAACTTTTTGTGGTGGGTCAGCAGCACATGAGACCTGGCGGCATTAACCACCCAAGCAGAAGCCGTGAGGTGCCCAATATAGTTATCTCGCTGCCAGAAGCGGGTTTGCCCGGCTAGAAAAGTCAGGGTGGCCGTGATGGAATCGGCTTCCTGCTCGTTAAATGGGGTATGGGCGGAAATCGTTTTGATGCAGGTCTGTCTGTCCATGGCGTTATTGTGACGTGGAAGGTGCGACCTGCGTCACCATGCCAATGGGGTGGTGATGAATCATGGCTCAGGTCATCGCTACATTAACGCGATCGCACCATTGAATAACCCCCGATGCACTGGGCACCGGGGGCGGTTTGACTATAAGGAGTTCGCTATAGAGTTGAACGGGAAGGCAGTAGGTCTGCCCTTCGCTCTACAGTGGCTTAACCCGCCGCGTTGTGACACCCGTCAACCGCCAGATTCACAGGAAGTGGGGTGCTTATGCGAAATAGGTCAATTTCCGCCCAATTGTGATGAATGTTCTTTACTTTTATGGTGTGTCGTGCAGCTTTGTACCGATCCACGACTCCACCGAAGCGACTACGAGGGGTTCCTCATTACCTCGAAAGCAAAGTCCTATGTGGCGACCTGAGTGGCCTGCTGAGGGGTGCGATCGCGGGGGCTGAGCTAGATGGCTTAGGATACTGATGTCGAATTTCACTGAAGCCCCTGGCCAGCGCCAGGGGTTTTGTTTTGCCAAATTTCCATTGGCCATAAATTTGACGGCTGTTATCCACAATCTAGTCATCCCCGCCGCCTAGAGTGAGGACACAGACAGACGGCAGCTGTTTATCACTCTCCTTCGGTGCCTGCTACACCAGCGAGAAGCCTCAGCAGCAGCCCGTCTTGTCGATGTCTACATCGATGCCAAGGAGAATGAACGCTGGGTGCTCAAGGCCCAGGCTAAATCCTGCTGCATCTAAACCCTTCATTTGAGCCAGCTCTGATGGCTTTAGGAGACGCCATGACTCAGTTTGTGAGTAAGCAAGCAATTTCGCAGCACCTCAACCTTAGCGATACCACCCTCAAGCGGTATCGCCTCTCGGGCGTCTGGATCGAAGGCGTCCACTGGATTCGCATCAACAGCCGCTGCACTCGATACAACCTGGATTTGATCGATGATTGGCTACAAAATAAGAATAATCCAAGTGCTCATCAAAACGCGATTGAGACTCAGCGCTCGTCTCTATTAAGTAGTAGCAAGAAGATTCGCAAGACATAGAGAGTCCAGAAGATGTTCTGACTAATCTGAAAATACTTAAAAAATAATAAAACTTTCTCTAATTACTGCATCTAAAAAGGATGCCATAATTTATGCGGCCTGGATTATTGCATCAAAACAGAGTGTCATGAAATCAGAAAATTAAGATCTAAATTTTAATCTAAATCGAAATTGGAGACCAGTTTTATTTTTAGAGTTGTTGTGAATTAAGCTCAAAAATCCTTGAAACTCTCTCCAGTAAAGGCTTTCAGCTTTTTGGCAGAAAAATCCTTAAAAGTCCCTCCTAGACTGGTTTTCAGCGATTTTAAACGGTATTTCACAACAGGTCTTTTGTGTAGCATCTTCTTGTTTCTATTTTGAGGTGCGTCAGGTTCCTGATGCGTCTCTCCAATTAGCTCATATTTTTTGCACCAAAGGCATCCTGAAACCCTCAGGATGCCTTTGGCTTATGCGGTGTAGCTTCAATTCAAAACGCGAGGCGTATTTTCACGCTGAAGTCAAAATATATGACAAATAAATCTACCGACTGTAGTAGAACTACCGATCTTGGATTTTTGGGTGTAAAGGATAGCGCTGGGTGTAAAATGGGTGTAAGGATTAAAAAGGCCTTCAAAACCCTTGCAAATTAAGCGTTGTTGTTCGATTCGTAATCGAGCGGTCGCGGGTTCAAATCCCGCCATCGGCTTCCAGTAAAAACAGGCGTTTTGCCCATTTAGCAAGGGTTTCAAGGCTTCAGGCTCGACCAAGCCTGAAATAGTGTTGGGCATTTTTAGGGGTAGTTAGGCAGGTTTAACACCCAGATTGAGATAAAGATTGAGATAAAGTACAATGCGCTCAATCCTCGATTCCCAGTGGGGAAGCGCCATGACTTCGACCACCACACGCAGGCATCGGAAAGCCAAGTCAGGCTCCGTTACAATCCGTAGCTCCAACAACCGGTTACAGCTGGTCTTCACCCACGGGTAGAAGCGCCATTTTGTATCGCTGGGCCTATCCAACACGCCGCTTAATCGAAAGACGGCCCAGGATAAAGCCTTCGAGGTACAGCGAGATATCGAGTACGGTGAGTTTGACCCAACCTACCAGAAGTACAAGATTCGTAGCCATGAGCCCACTTCCGGATCGCTTGGCAAGGTGGCTAAGTCAGGGTCTAAACTGCTGACGCTCTGGGAGCGCTATGTGGAGTACCTGACGCCCAACGCCTCTCCTAAAACGATCAACGGCACCTACAACCCCGTCACCGCTCACATCGGTCGGTGTAAGACAGATGGGTTGGTAGACCCGCTAAAGTTTCGTCAACAACTGCTCAAAGTCACCACCCAATCCCAAGCTCGCCGCACCTTGATGCAGTTGTCAGCGGCTTGTAACTGGGGCATCCAGCATAAGCTGGTGGCGAGTAACCCTTTCCAAGGTATGTATCTTGCTTTGGATCCAACCAAGCCACTGCCACCTGTGGCGTATTCGGTGGAGGAGCGCGATCGCATTATCGAAGCCTTTGAAGCTCATCAGGGCAAAGGCATGACGTATCAGCACTACGCTCCTTTTGTGAAATTCCTGTTTTGGACAGGTTGCCGCCCCTGCGAGGCGATTGGCCTGCGCTGGGGCAGTGTGGCAGCCGATTGCAGCAAAGTGCATTTCCACGAAAGCATTGTGGAAGTGTCAGGCAAAAAGGAACGGCGGGAGGAAACTAAGACCAGTGTCAGACGCTGGTTCACCTGCCCAAGGCGTTTGCAGCAACTATTGCAATCCATTAAGCCTGATGAATGCCTGCCAGAAGATTTGGTGTTTTGCGCCCCCAAAGGTGGCATCATCAGCGAGAAAAACTTCCACCAACGAGCCTGGTCAACCGTGACGACTGCATTGGGATTGAACGAAAAGGATGGGGCCACGATGACCCCTTACAACTGCCGAGATACGTTCATCACTCTTCAGGCTTTAGCCGGGCACTCGTCTACGACCATTGCCCGGTGGGTCGGCAATTCTTCAAAGGTGATTGAAGATCGCTATTTAGACCGGCTGAAGATGGATAAACTGCGGCCTACTGATGTTTAGGTTGTTCTGTAACCTGAAGCCGTGGATGCGGCGCGATCGCCCTCAACTCGCCAACAACTCCCCCTGTCCGTGAATGCGGTCGCACCACTGCTGAGCCAACGCCGCCATCTCCTGACGCTTAGTCTCATTGGCCCATAGCTCAGCCCACCCCAGCTTCCACCGGCTCAGCAGCCGTTGCAGGTCAACTAAGTCACTGGCAAAGGCAATGTCTGTTTCCAGGTTGATGCCGAGCACCGCCCACTCAATGAAAAACTGACTTTCCCTGACCAGGTGCTTGGCCACCGACTCATCCGTGCCACTGCGGGCCAACACTTGAATGCGCGTCAAATTCAGCGCCAGACTGTCGAGCTGAGTCGCCCGGTTCGCCTGGAGGTACTGCGCCTTGAGAATGTCCCAGTTTATTGCCATTGAACGTCGCCCAACAGAGACTGCACAAGCTGGCGGATATCGTCCCGCATCGCTGGATCTTGGATCGTCATCGAACGGTTGTTGACGCTAGGGCGAATGTTGATCAGCGACTCATAACCCACCGTCTGGCTCAGCGGATACCAATCTGCACCCCAGACCTGGCGCTGCTGACTGCCATCGTCCAGCAGAACGAGCTCACAGTCCGCGTGCAATTCGCCTCCTCCAGCCAGGATGCGGCGCTCAACATCCACCGCTAGTTTAATGTAAATTCCCAGCGCCTCCAGCATCTGGCGCATCTGCTCAGGCTCCGCTCTCTGGCGAATGATGTGGATCATAACGCACTAACTCATGGTGCTGCACAAGTGTACTAGCCATTCTGGACTGGCTCAACACGCTGAAACCGAGGTCACCCGTAGTAAATTGAACCTCATTGCGCATCTCGTGGGGGCTGTAACTAATGGACGTAGGACATCTCCGTTCGGCCTGAGCGGTGTCATGCCTTTGATAGTTATAGAAGTGAGACGGTCTATTTATTTGGTGGGTGCCGCCTGGTGGAGGTTAGTGGAGAGAGGCCAGGTTTGCCGCTGGGGCCATTTCGCTGGCCCCAGCCCCCCTTCGACCAGGGTTCGCCGCCCTGGACCCAACGGAAAGAACTGACCGATCATCGATTTAAATCTCTGTTTTGCGAATGGGCCTATTAGGGACATTTATGCTCCGTTTCCCAGCTATGTTCTCCACCCGCTTAATCACCTACCCATCCACCCTCCACCCCGGACTACCACTCAGCTAGTACGAGCTTGCCGATGGTACGCCCCGACTCAACCTGGGCGTGGGCCTGGCGCAGATTGGCGGCATTAATGGGTGACAGAGTTTGCCCCAGGGTGGTGCGCAGCTGGCCCGCATCGATCAGGGCGGCTACTTCGTCGAGCAGGTGGCCCTGGTCGGCCATGTCGGCGGTCTGGTACATGGAGCGGGTGAACATAAACTCCCAGACAAAGGTGGCGCTTTTGTTCTTGAGCAGGTTGAGGTCTAGCGGGTCGGTATTGCCGACGATACCGACGATTTTGCCCTGGGGACGAATCAGCTCAGCCATCACACCCCAGTAGGCGTCGGTATTGCTGAAGTTGGCGATAAAGTCGACCTCGCGGTGGCCCAGCCGAGCCATCTCTTCGATCAGGGCCTCGCTGTAATCCACGCTGTGGTCAGCCCCAAGTTCGCGTACCCAAGCCTGCGACTGAGGCCGCGACGCAGTGGCAATCACTACTAGCCCGGCCAGTTTGGCTAGCTGAATGGCGATCGACCCCACCCCCCCGGCTCCGCCAATAATGAGAATCGACTGGCCTCGATTTCCCTCGGCCCGATTGATGCCCAAGCGCGTAAATAAGGATTCCCAAGCGGTGAGAGTGGTGAGGGGCAGCGCGGCGGCCTCGGCAAAGGAAAGGGTTTGGGGCATGGTACCGACAATGCGCTCATCCACCAGCTGAAACTCGGCATTGGAACCGGGGCGGGTGATGTCGCCAGCATAGTAGACGGCATCGCCTGGCTTAAAGCGCGTCACCGCATCGCCAACGCTTTCCACAACACCAGCGGCATCGTAGCCCAGCACCTTGGGTGTGTCCTCGACCTTATCCTTAGGGGCGCGTACCTTGGTGTCAACCGGGTTCACCGAGACAGCTTCTACCCGCACCAACAGGTCTCGGCCCGTGGGGATGGGCTGGGGCATTCTGGTATCGAAGAGTGATTCTGGATCGCTAATGGGCAGGTAATGGGTGAGGGCTACGGCTTTCATGGCGGCAGGTAATCATCTAAATGGCCTACTCCACTCTTAGCACTGTTGTCCACCTTGGCTAGTCCCTACAGTAGGTGTTTCACAGTGAGGTGTTTCTTCGTCGGCCACAATCCAAAGGCCGTTGTCGTGGCGGTGGAGGCCAACCATCACCCCTTGCACCCCCACTTGAGGACGATCGAGCGTCCGGGAAGGATGGCTCCCATTGGCAGGGGCCATGGTGATAGCAGGATCATCCTCGGCATAGTAGATGTGTTTGAGGGTGGCCCCATCGCCCTCAATCCAAACCACTGCAATCTGGCCGGGGCGAATGGCCCAGAGATCGCCAGTAGGGCGAATGACTACAATATCGCCGTCCAAAATTTGAGCGTCGATCATGCTATCACCTGCGATTTTGAGGGCGTAGTCACCGGGTAAATAGCGTTTGCCCTCTAGACGAATGCGATCGCAGCATTCTGGATGCTCGGTCAGAAAACCTGCCTGAATGACGCCGTGAAGGGGTAGCTCACTGTACAGCAGCGAAATTGTCCGCGCTAGGCCCTGCTGCCGATCGATGTATCCTTTGCTCTGCAACCTATCCAGCAGATTTTGCACAAAGGAGCTGGACGATTCTTCCAGCGCCAATTTGATTTCCCGAATAGTGGGGGAGTAACGGTGGTGGGCAATGAAGTCCTGCAGGTAATCGTACAAACGGCGCTCTGATTCGCTAAGAAGCATGAAAATCTAAATAATACATTTGTATTAATTTACCACTCGGTAATTCTACCCAGCAATAGGTTCAGGTGTACTCAGTATGGGGTGGGGCTGGGGCGATCGCCGGGCGCTACCATAGAGCAACCGTCCAATCCCCCTCGATCTGCCCCTATGGATCTCTTTGACCACAGCCGCCAGGCGCAGATCGCCCAGGATGCTCCCCTGGCGGCGCGGCTGCGGCCCAGAAGCCTGGACGAATTTATTGGCCAGGATGCGGTGGTGGGGCCGGGGCGGCTGCTGCGGCGCGCCATTCAGGCCGATCAGCTGTCGTCGCTGATTTTTTTTGGGCCGCCGGGCACGGGTAAGACCACCCTGGCCCAGATTATTGCCAACACTACCAGTGCCCACTTCATTGCGCTGAATGCGGTGCTGGCGGGGGTGAAGGATATTCGCGAGGCGATCGCCGTGGCCCAGGACCTGCGCGGTCAGTACGGGCGACGCACCATTTTGTTTGTCGATGAAGTGCATCGCTTCAACAAAGCCCAGCAGGATGCTCTACTGCCCTGGGTTGAAAATGGCACTGTAATTCTGATCGGGGCCACCACCGAAAATCCCTACTTTGAGGTGAACAAGGCCCTGGTCAGCCGATCGCGCATTTTTCAGCTCAAGCCGCTGGAGGCCGCCGATCTGTACCGAGTGGTGGAGCAGGCCCTGGCGGACCGGCAGCGGGGCTACGGCGATCGCCCCATTCAGCTCGAACCCGCCGCCCTCGACCACCTGGTCAACGTGGCCAACGGCGATGCCCGCGCCCTGCTCAACGCCCTGGAGCTGGCGGTCGAGACCACCCCCAGCGATGGCAGCGGCCACATTCAGATCACCCTGGCGGTGGCGGAGGAATCGATCCAGCAGCGGGCCGTTCTCTACGACAAGGAAGGCGACGCCCACTTTGACACCATCAGCGCCTTTATCAAAAGCGTGCGCGGCTCAGACCCCGATGCCGCCCTGTACTGGCTGGCCCGCATGGTCTACGCGGGCGAAGACCCTCGGTTTATCTTTCGCCGCCTGGTGATTTTGGCCAGCGAAGACATTGGCCTGGGCGACCCCCACGCCGTGACGGTGGTGACCAGCTGCGCCACCGCCTTTGACCGGGTAGGTATGCCCGAGGGGCGCTATCCCCTGGCCCAGGCCACGATATACCTGGCCACCGCGCCCAAATCCAACAGCACCATGGGCTTTTTCGACGCCCTGGCCGCAGTGGAACAGGAGCGGGAGCAGGAGGTACCCAACCCCATCCGGGATGCCAACCGCGACAAGGAAGGCTTTGGCCATGGTCAGGGCTACCTGTACCCCCACGCCTACCGCGACCACTGGGTGGAGCAGCAGTACCTGCCCAGCGGGCTACAGGGCCAGGTGTTTTACCAGCCCTCGGACCAGGGCTACGAGGCGACCATTCAAACCCAGGTGGCCCAGCGCCGGGAGGCCCAGCTGGCGGCCCTGGTGGATGGCGGCGGGGCCTTACCCGAAGCCCTCACCTACAGCCCCGATGACCCGGCCAGAGATCGCTGGCTCCAGCGCACCCTGAGCCAGGCGGGCGAACAGTTGGGCGGCATGCGCGATCGCCTTTTTGAGCTGGCCCCGCCCCAGCGCCACCACCGCATTCTCGACCTCAACGCCCGCACGGGGCTGCTCACCTGGGAGGCCCTGCGGCGGGTGCCCGAGGGGGGCGTCTACGCCCGAGTCCACACCGCCCAAGACCAGGTGGCCCTGGAGGAGCAGGCGGCCCAGCTGCCGGAATTGATCCGTCCGGTCCTGGTGCACGCCGATTTTGAGGCCCTGGCTGCCTACCTGGTGGCCCACACGCCGGGCATTCGCTTTGAGCGCATTGTGGGCCGCAATGCCTTTGCCCAGGTGGTCAATCGAGACAGATTTATTGAAATCGTGGGTCAGCTTTTGGCTCCAGACGGCGTAGTGCTGCTGGCGGAAACCATCCCCCGCCACAGTCAGCGCATTTCGGCCCTGGTCGATGCCGCTACCCTGAGCAAGGCCCTGGTCAAGCGATGGCACCAGGCCGAGGCGGCGATCGCCCAATCGACCACCGATCCCCGCTTTAACTGGCAGGCTCAAACCCTAGAAACCCTCTTCCGCCAGGCCGGTTTTACGGTCTCCATGACCGAAGACCTATTGCAGAGCCGCATCTATATCTCTGCGGCCCTGCTGCAGCGCTGGTTTGCGGTAGATAGCGCCGTGCCTAGCTACCGCGCTCAGCTGGCCCTCCACCTGAGCGAGAAGGATGTGGCGGCGGTGCAGCAACTCTGTCAGCGTCAGTTGGAAGGACAGACGGTGCAGTGGCGATCGCCCCTGGTCTACCTGGTGGCCAGAGTGGCCTGAAATTCCTGGCCTGGTTAGCCGATCGCCTCTACCCTGGGGCAATGCTGCGCAATCACCTGGCAGCAATCGGCTACCGGAGCGCGATCGGCCATGGCCACCACCAGAGCATCAAAGGTATCGCGGTGCTTTTCCAGCAGGGTTTTGGCCTGCAGGGTGGCCCAACGCTGTTTGAGGGGTACTTCAGCGGGCGATCGCCCCAGGGCCTGCCAAAACAGTCCCAGGGCAACGGTGTCGTCGCCGCCGCCTTCGACATTGCCGTAGATCAGCTGCTCGGCGGCAATGCCCGCCATCCAAACCTGGCAATAGCGATCCACGGTCTGGGGGGTCAGCATGGGCTGGGCGGCGGTGGCCGGGTCCCGAGGCCCAAATACCACGCCCCCCTGGCCGGGAATCCCCTGTCGCCAGGATTCCCAGGCGTTGAGGGTATAGGCTTCAATGGGAAAATCCAGCAGCACCGCCGCTAGAAAATGCCCCGCCTCGTGGTGCAGCACCCGCTGGCGATGCTCCGCCGAGGTCCAGGCCAGAGAATCCGTCAAAATGGCGCCGATGCGGCCCCCCAGCCCTAGCTGGTCAAGGCTGAAAATCCCTAGCCCCACCGCCGCAAACACCGCCACCACCGCCGGTGAGAGATCCACAATAGGCCCCAGCAAGCTCGCCATGGTAACGCCAAAGATCGTGATGGCAATGGCGTTGAGGGTAGTGTCGCGCATGGAGCTTACGGGTAATGACCTGCCCCTATGGTAGCGGGAAGGCGAGCATCGTGCTGGGGCGACGGGGGAGGGATGGGGTTGGGCTTACCGCGACTGGAACCCAGGCTCCTGCTCGCTGTAAAAGGTCTCCAGGCTAGTGCGATCGCCCACAAAGCGCCAGTGCCACGGCTCAAAGGAGACCCCCTGCACATTGTTGGGGGGAAAGGAGAGCTCGTAGTTGTAGTGCACGGCGTTTTCCATAAGCCACTGGTAGGCGCGGGTATCGGCAAAGGCATCGTCTAGATTGGTGCCCGGCTGGTTGCCGTCTCCCATGTCGATGGCGTAGCCGGTATGGTGTTCGCTATAGCCAGGCGGGGCGCTGACCTCGGCGCGGGTTTGGGCGTCCTGAGAGCGCTCGGCCTTGAGGCTAAAGAAGATTTTTTCCTGCTCCGCCTGGGAGCGGTAGCCCGATAGGGGCACCAGCCGCACTCCAGCCTGGGCGGCGGCTTTGGCCATGGCCTCGTACTCGGCGGCGGCGGTGGTGCGCATTCGAATGCTGTTGTTGACGGACAGGGCCACCAGGTCCGCTTCGGGCGCTTCCTCAAAGGCGCGGTGGCCCAGCAGCAGCTTACGGCTAGAAGGAGCAAGCTGCACGGCGCGATCGAGATCCGTCGAGCTGGCTTCGGTCCCATCCACCCCCGGTAGAGAGCGATTTACCATGGCCGCAAAAGGTTGAGTAAATTCAGTGGAAGAAACCTGAGTCGTTTGGTACCAGGCTACGATTCCACCTGCCGCTAGGGCTAGCAGGGCTAGGCCCAGGGTGCGGCGTAGCCACCGAGTGCGGCGCAGCCACGGCGATGCCCCCGGCCCGTCAGAATACAGGGGCACATCGCGGGTGGCTTGGGGAATGTCATCGGTGGTGGACATGGTAGCTGACTAGGAACCCATCAAAGCTCAAGCTATTATGGCCTGTCGGGGTAGCGCGATGCATAAAGACTAGACTAAAAAGGCCATCGCAACCCCGCCGATTTACGCCTCCGGCCAGGTTCAAGGTGGAGAAGGACGGCCGACTAGGGGATGTTCCCAGCCTTTAGGCGGGGGTGGCGGGGCTGAAACCCGCTGAGCACTCAACTCAAATCAGTGATGTCGTCAAGACTATCTAGCAAATCATCGGCCGCTGGATCGGGGGGGGCGGCGTTGAGCAGAGCGTCAATGTCTAGGGCATCTGCATCAAAGGTCGCAGTCCCTCCCACGCTATTATCCTGGTCGCCGTCAAGATCGATATCTAAAAGATTCCCGAAATCTAGCGTCTCGGCATCTGCTGGGCTCGGCTCCCCAGGTAGATCGATATTTACGCTGGCTGCCAGCGTTGCTTCATTGGCAGCGGCGATCGCTCGATCCAGATCAAGCTCTCCACTATCCGCTGCGGGCAGGGTAGGCTCAACCGGTGAGGTTGGCTGGAGCAGCTGTAGCCGGGCTTCATAACTTTGCGCTAGCTCCTGGGTGCGCTGGGTTAGCTGGTCTTGGTAGTGCTCAATTTTTTCGGCCAGCTTTTGCTCGTATTCCCCCCGCAAATGGTCCTCCAGCTCACGGCGCAGGTTTAGCTCCAATTCCTCCGGAGAGGGATGGGAGGTTGCTGGCGCTGGCCCGGCCGCGCTGGCCATAGACAACCGAGCCTCGTACTCCTGCTCTAATTGAGCTGAGCGCTCGCCCATACTGTCTTGATATTCGGCGAGGCGCTTGGCCAGGCGCTGATCGTACTCCGCCTGTAGTCGAGCCGCTAGGGCCGCTAGGGTGGGGCCATCGACAACCTCTGCGGTGGGTGACTCTGGCACCAGATTTCCTAGGGAAATACTGCTGGATTGGTCTAGACGGGCCTGGGCTTGGTCTTGGTAGTGGGCGATCGCCTCCGCCAGCCGTTGATCGTACTCTCGCTGGGCCTCCGATCGCACCTCCAACAGCCTTTCCTGCAGGTGCACTTCGTAGGCCTGCTGCATCTTAGCCGCCACCTCCTTCAGTCGGGTTTCGTACTGCTTCCGAATGCGCTGTTCCGCCCCATTATTAGCTTCCCCAGGAGCTGAGCCATCACTGAGGGCCTGGCGCGAACGGTACTCAGCTTCGATTTGATTCCGCTGCACCTCAAACTGAGCTTGATACTGCTCCATTTTTTCGGCCAGCTGTACCCCGTAGTCTTTGCGCAATTGCTCAGTGGCGTCTCGCAACCGCTGCTCGTGCTCCTGCCCTAGGTCATCCTGGCGCTGCTGGCTTTGTTGCAAGGCATCAGTGAGCTCGTTAACCTGTCCCTGGCGCAGGTAGTAACCCACGATAACCGCCAGTAACAGCCCAATCAATAGAGCAACAATGAGACCTTGCGTAAGCTGAGGCATGGTGTTTATTCCCCGGTGAAACGTTAAGACGAGCTGTAGAGTATCCACGCCTGAGGGGGTGAAAACCAACCGTTACCTCGTCCTAGCAGTTTTCAAATTAATGAAAATCAATGATATACGCTGCCCCAAGTTTAGGATCTCAAACTTTGGCTTGGAGTGGCTTCGAGCGGCGCTGGGCTAGATGGATATCAGTCTGGTGGAAAGACCCTGGATACCTCAGGTAGCGCCAGAACGCCGCCATCTTTCGGTAGCCGTCGCAAATCTGAAACCGTCCAGATTAAGTCCGTATTTTGGCTCCCTCTCCCCTCAGGCTAAGGGCATAACCGTCCCTCGTTTCCATGACAGTTTATGACCAGAGCGGCGGGTAGCCCTGTAGGCCCCTGGTGTCATCCTCTACAATGGGACTACAGCAGAGGGGCCGGTGTGGCACCGCAGCCTCTACCGCTGCTGCCCTTTCTACCTTTGCGTATGACCCAGTCCTCCCACCGTCAGCCTGCTACCGCAACCAATGTTCCTCCATCAGCTCCAGATCAGGACGATGCCTTGGCCCTAGCCTATGCCATTGCCGCCGCCGCCGATGAGCGCAAAGCAGGCAACATCACCATATTGCAGGTGGGAGATGTATCTTATCTAGCGGATTACTTTGTCGTCGCCACGGGCTTCTCGGCGGTGCAGGTGCGGGCCATTACCCGCTCCATTGAGACTGCCCTCGAAACCGATCACAATCGTCGTCCCCTGCGGGTCGAAGGCCAGGGCGAAGGCAGCTGGATTGTGATGGACTACGGGGAAGTCATTGCCCATATTTTTCTGCCTGAGGCCCGAGACTTCTACGATTTAGAAGCCTTTTGGGGCCACGCCCAACAGATTGTCTACCAGCCCTCGGGCCAGCCCCTGAGCCCGGCTCAGTTCTAGAGGTTGGGCTATTCTCAGCCGCTGGAAAAGCTCGAAATTGCTCCGTAAATATTCCTATTTGTGGGGCAATTCGTTTAGTCTATAGCTAGATTTTTGTAGTGTTGGTGGCAATGCCTCAAAAATGTCCAGTACCGGCTGAGCAGCAGCCGATCAACCAATATCAAGATGTGAGCGAGTCTTGGTTTTACGGCTGGGGTAGCCGCGATTTAGGGGGCTACCTCAAGCCGGTGGTGACTCTGTGGCTGGTGGGTTGGACGGTCGCTGGGCCGATGGCGGCGGCCAGTTTTGCCCCGGCTAAATATCCCCTCTTTTTTGGTTTGAGTGCAGCCATGGGTGCCCTGGTGCTGCCCCTGTTGGCTCTACTGCAGCTCTACGTGGGCTGGGCCCACGTCGGTGGTCGGCTGCGGCAGACGACGGTGCCCTACGAGGAGTCGGGCTGGTACGATGGCCAGCTCTGGGTTAAACCCGAAGAGGTATCAAACCGCGATCGCCTGATCGTAGACTACCAAGTTCAACCTGTTCTCCAGCGCGTTCGTCGCACCCTAGGGGCCATTGCCCTGCTCTTGGCCCTGGGTTTGATGGTCTGGCCTCGCCCCTAGCAGCTATTTTGTTCACCATTCAGAGCCTCCACTATGACCAGCAGTCGAGTTAGTCGGCATCAAACCAAAGAGCTAGGGATTCAGCTGCTGCGAGAGGGCATTGTCGAGTCAAATCACCTGGCCCACGTGACCGTGTGCGACTATCGGGGCCGCACCCTATCGGTGGCGGGTAACGGTGAACTGGGCACCTTCATGCGCTCTGCGCTCAAGCCTTTTCAAGCGTTGGCGGTTACTGCGGCGGGGGCGCTAGAGCGGTACGGCCTCGACGATCGCGACCTGGCCATCATGTGTGGCTCCCACCAGGGCACGATTGAGCAGGTGCGGCAGGCCTTCCATATTCTGTGGCGGGCCGATGTAGACCCCACGGCCCTGCGCTGCCCCATCCCCGAAGGCAAAAAAAGCCCCCTAGAGCACAATTGTTCAGGCAAGCACGCTGGCATGTTGGCCGTCTGCCAGCAGCGCAACTGGCCCCTCGAGAGCTATCTCGATCGCAACCATCCGGTGCAGAAGCTGATTTTGTCTCGCATTTCAGAGCTGCTGGGCATGCCCTCCGACGAGTTCATCTGCGCCCACGACGACTGCGGGGCCCCTACCTACTTTATGCAGCTCAGCCAGATGGCCGTGCTGTTTGCCATGCTGTCGGCGGGCACCAGCCTCGACATGGAGCGCATTGTGCGGGCGATGACCAGTCACCCTGACATGGTGGGGGGCCCCGACAGCTTCGACACCACCCTAATGCAGTTAACTAAGGGTGCCCTGGTCAGCAAATCTGGGGCCGAGGGCATTCAGTGCATCGGTCGTGTGGGGGAAGGACTTGGCGTCTCCATTAAGGTGGTGGATGGGGCTAAGCGAGCCAAATATGCCACCGCCATTTTTACCCTGCGCCAGCTCGGCTGGATTTCCCCTACCATCGCGGACACTCTGGCCGAAACCTACATGAAAATTGGGGAGTTTAAGCGCCTAGACGTCGTCGGCGAACTACCGATGGCCTATTAAGAGACTTTTTCACAACCCCAAACCCTTGTTCTGAAAGGCTCTGAGCTATTCAGAGGGCCAAATTCCTCTCCCTTGCTAAAAAATAATTGTTATCCCAGAACATTTATCGCTATACTGTATAAACCGACGCGGGGTAGAGCAGTCTGGTAGCTCGTCGGGCTCATAACCCGAAGGTCCATGGTTCAAATCCATGCCCCGCCACCAATAAAAAAAGGGTTCCTAGATAGCTAGGAACCCTTTTTTTAGGTCTATAGCCCGGCTTGGCCAATGCCCCCGCCGTAGGCGATAGTGCTAGGCGACAGTTATTTTTTATCCGTCGAGGCCAGCACCTATGGCTCAGCCCAAAATTATTGTTCTAGACGACGATCCCACCGGTTCTCAAACCGTCCACAGCTGCCTGCTGCTCATGCAGTGGGATGTGGATACCCTGCGCCAGGGTCTGCGAGATCCATCGCCGATATTTTTTGTGCTAACCAATACCCGCGCCCTGACGGCCATCGCCGCTGAGCAGGTGACCCGCACGGTCTGCCAAAATCTCAAGGCCGCGATCGCCCTCGAAGGCATCCAGGATTTCCTCGTGGTGAGCCGCTCTGACTCGACCCTGCGGGGCCACTACCCGGTGGAGACCGATGCGATCGCCCAAGAACTTGGCCCCTTCGACGCCCACTTTCTCGTGCCCGCCTTTTTTGAAGGAGGCCGCATCACCCGCGACAGCATCCACTACCTGATGGTCGACGGGGTGCCCACCCCGGTCCACGAAACCGAGTTCGCCAAAGACTCTGTCTTTGGCTACAGCACCAGCTACCTGCCCGACTACGTGGCCGAAAAAACCGCTGGGCGCATTCCCGCCAACACCGTAGAACGCTTCACCCTGAGTGATATTCGCGGCGGCTGTCTAGCGCGCCTGATAGCTCTACAGAACAACGTTTGCTGCGTCGTCGATGGGGCCACCCAGGCCGACCTCGACCAGTTCGCCCAGGCCCTGCTCACCGCTGCCGCCCAGGGCAAGCGCTTTTTGTTTCGCAGCGCCGCCAGCATTCTCACCGCCCTGGCCGCCCTACCTCCCCAGCCCATCGATGCCGACCACATGGGCACCTACGTGCGCAACGGCATGCCTGGGGCCATCATCGTGGGCTCCCACGTCCAAAAGACCACCCAGCAGCTGGAGAAGCTTTTGCAAGAGCCCGGTGTCACTGGCATTGAGGTGGATGTGGTGAAGCTGCGCGATGGCGGTTCTGAAACCCCTGGCCAGCTACTCTCCAACATCCTGGAGCGAGTGGCGATCGCCCACGACGAGGGCCAGGTGCCAGTCATCTATACCAGCCGCAGCGAACTCACCTTCGACACCGTGCAGGCCCGCCTCGACTTCGGCGTTGAAGTCTCCTCCCTGCTGATGGAGGTGATTCAGGGCCTGCCCACCGACATCGGATTTCTGATCAGCAAGGGCGGCATTACCTCCAACGACACCCTCAGCACCGGGCTGGCGCTAAGGACGGCCCGCCTGCTGGGCCAGATTCTTCCCGGCGTCTCCGCCGTGCGCACCCCTGCCGACCATCCCCAGTTCCCCGACCTGCCTGTGGTGCTGTTCCCCGGCAATGTGGGCGATGAGGATGCGCTGGCCCTAGCCTATCGGCGGTTGATGGGGTTGTAAAGATTGTTATGAGGGCGGGCAGGGGCGTGGTTCTTCGCTGGACGGTTGAATTTTCCTCACCCCTTGATCTCCTGCCCCTCTCCATCTAGCTGCTGACTTCCTGTCGATTCTCCCGCAGGTCTTCGATCAGCTGGGCGAGCTGATCGCTGGTGGTGTGGTAAACCTCATTACAGAAGTGGCAGACCGCTTCAGCCCCTTTGTCGGTTTCGATCATGTCTTGCAGCTCGTCTTCGCCCAGCATTTTGAGCGCCCTCAGCATGCGATCGAAAGAACAGGGACATTTGAACTGAACCATCTGAGTTTCGGGCAAAATCTCCAGGCCCAGGTCGCCCACCAGGTCACCAAAAATTTGGGGTAGGGTTTTATGGGCCCGCAGCAGAGGGGTAAAACCGGTGAGGGAGGCCAGACGACTCTCGATCAGGTCCACCATGGCGGTATCTTCGGCGGCGCGGGGCAAAATTTGCAGCAGCAGCCCCCCAGCGGCCTCTACCCCATTGGCCCCCACAAACACCCCCAGCACCAGGGCCGAGGGGGTTTGCTCAGAGGTGACCAGGTAGTGGGTGAGGTCATCGCCAATTTCGCCAGAGACCAGCTCTACGGTGCTGGAGTAGGGATAGCCATAGCCCATGTCGCGCACCACGTAGACGTAGCCCTGGCGGCCTACGGCAGCGCCCACGTCCAGCTTGCCCTGGGCGTTGGGGGGCAGTTCAATGGCGGGGTTATCGACATAGCCACGGGCCGTGCCATCCATACCGGCATCGACCAAAATACCGCCTAGGGGGCCATCTCCGCGCACCCGAATGTTGACCCGGCCCTGGGGTTGCTTCATGCTGGAGGCCAGTAATAGCCCCGCCGACAGGGTGCGTCCTAATGCCGCCGTGGCCACGTAGGAGAGGTTGTGGCGCTGCCGGGCCACCTCGGTTAGTTTGGTCGTAATTACGCCTACAACCCGTATGCCGCCATCGGCGGCGGTGGCCCGAATCAGTTGGTCTACCATGTGCCCCAGTCTTCTCTTAATATTGCTTAGTAATTATTGTAAGAGGTTTGGGTCAGGGGCTTTGTAGGGGTTTCTCTACCATGGGTGATTCCAGATGGGTGCTCCTTTTGGGTCGCTTTTCGATCGCTACGCGGCAGCAATTCTCATTTTGGTGTTTGGATGCTGAACCAAGGTTCTTAACCCTTCAGCGGACAAAGGCTTTCCTGAATCTTAAGCCTGAACTCAGGCTCGACATAGCGCCCTGGTTTGCGGCTGTGGGTTGGTTTGCAGATACTCGCGCACCCATTGGCAGCCGTAGTTGTGGATTTGCTCCCGCTCTAAAATGCGATCGAGGGGCCAGAGAATGACCACATCGTCTAGCCCGGCGGAGGCCAGTAGGGGGCCGTGAGTAGCGGTGGCGGGGTAGAAAGCGACATCGAGGGCGCGTTCTTCGTGACCTTCGAGGGTGAGGCGCAGGGTGCCATCCAGCGACCAGAGTTTGACGGTGTGATCCCAACTGGCGGAGGCGATGACGGTGCCCCAATCATCGGGCAAGCCGGAGTTGGGGGGAATGAAGGTGACGGCGTTGACGCGATCGCTGTGCCCTTCTAAGGTGCGAATCAGGTTTCCATCCAGCGACCAGAGCTTAACGGTGGTGTCTTCGCTGGCGCTGGCGAGCATGGTGCCGTCGGGGCTAAAGGCCACATCCCAAATGGTGTCGTCATGGCCTTTTAGCACCTGGTTCGGCTGAGGGGGAAAAGCTCCGGTCGCATTGCGCTGCCAGAGGTGGATCACCTCGTCTAGACCGGCCACCGCCAGCCACTGGCCATTGGGGCTAAAGGCGGCGGCGTTGAGGCGGTTTTTTAGGGAGTCCTGAGGAGAATTGGGATCTTGCGACCCATCGAGATCTGGGCGTCTTTGCAGCGCCTGAATCAAGGTGCCATCGGGTCGCCAGAGTTTTACCTGGCCATCCCAACCGACGGTGGCGATTTCGTAGGCTTTCCCCGTCGGAGAAGCAGGGCTAAAGGCCACATCAAAGGCGGTGTCGCCATGGGCGTTGACGGTATGGAGCAGGGTGCCATCCATCCCCCACAGGGTGAGGACTCCAGCGTTGCTAACGGCGGCTAGGGTTTGCTGGTCTGGGCTGATATCCACCGCCCAGATTGCGCCCTGGTCGAGGGTGAGGGTGCGCTGAAGTTGTCCTTCCCGGCTCCACAGTTTGACGGTGCCGTCGGAGCTGGAGGACACGATGGATTCGCCATCTGGAGAAATGGCCACACCCCACACCGAGGCGCGATGGCCCCGCAGGGTGGTCAGCACCGGGGAAGAAAGCTGCCAGATCCGCACCAGATCGTCTTCGCCGCCGGAGATCAACCGCTGACCGTTCTCCCCTGGAGACGCTCCGCGAACGGGGCTAAAGGCGAGGGCCAGGGTGCCGCTGGGGTGGGCATTGATGGTGCGGAGGACGGTGCCCTCTCGGTTCCAGAGCTTGATCGTGTCATCCCAACTGCCGGAGGCCAGGGTTTGCCCGTCGGGGCTGAATGCGAGATAGTCCACCGCTCCGCGATGTTCGGAGGTGGTGTTTTGCAGGGTGCCATCGGCATTCCACCAGAGGAGGTTGCCGTGGGAGTCGCCAGCCACCAGGGTTTGGCCGTCGGGGCTAAAGGCCACGCTTTGCAGGTAGCTTTCGCCCTCGGTGGAGGGGATGGGGTTTGGCAGGGTACGCACTAGGGTGCCGTCCCGATTCCACACCCTAACGGTGTTGTCGCTGCTGGCGGAGGCGAGTTGCTGCCCGTCTGGACTAAAGGCTAGACTCCAAACCGCGCTGCGATGCTCGGTCAGAGTACGAAGGAGCTGACCATCACGGCTCCAGAATTTGATGATGTGATCAAGATCAGCGGAGACAATTTGCTGCCCATCGGGGCTAAAGACAACGGCCATCACCGCTTTTTGGTGTCCCTTCAGTGTCCCTTGGGGGCTACCGTCGCGACCCCAAAGTCCCACGGTGCCGTCATCCCCAGCGGTGGCCAGGGTTTGCCCGTCGGGGCTAAAGGCCACACCACGGGCGGTACCGGGGAGACGGGCCACCAGGGTGCCATCCATGCCCCACAGCAGGGTGGCGTCTTTTTGATAGGTGGCGGCAATCAGGTCGCCGTCGGGGCTAACCGCCAGGCCACGCACTCGGCCCAGGTGGCCATCAAAGCGGTTCCATTCCAGCGCTTGAAAGGTGGCGCGTCGCAGCTCGCGATCGCTCTGGCTAGCCAGTTCAGCGGGCACCCACCGCAGATGGTCGAGCCGGGTTTGGGCCTGGAGAGCGGTGACGAGGGCATCGAGCCGGTTGCCGGAGGCAAACTGGGCATCGGCGAGGCTGGCGATCGCTTCAATTTCCCTCAACGTAGCCTGGTGTCGTTGGACAAAGGCGTAGAGGCCGAGGCTAGTGGCGATCGCAAACCCCGCACTGACCGCCCCCAGCAGCCACCGCTGGAGCCGAAAGCGTTCTTTCAAACGCTTGGCTTCTTCACTGCGCTTGACGTCATCCAGGTCGGTGCTGGTGCCAAACCACTTCACCACCTGCCCCGCCCCATCGCGAATCGGCACGGCCCGGTTCAAAAACCAGCGGTATTGGCCGTCGGCATCCTGCATTCTCAGCTCCACTTCGTAGGGCTGTCCCGTGGTGAGGGCGGTTTGCCAGGCCGCAAGGCTGCGATCGCGATCGTCGGGATGAATCACCTCCACCCGCTGCCCGCCCCGAAAATCCTCTGCGGACTTGCCCGAGAAGTCGTGACCCTGCTGGTTGCTGTAGGACAAGCTGCCGTCGGGCTCCACAATCCACACGATCTGGGGCACAGCTTCGGCCAGTTGGCGAAAGAACCGCTCGCTCTCGGCCTTGGCATCCAACTTTTGCTGAATATCCTGCCGTTCGGCATCTTGACTGGCAGCGAGGAACTGGTAATCGACATCGCTGAGACTCTTGTCCCGCGCCCAGCCTTCGGAGTCCAATAGGGTTTGGCCCCGGAGTAGAAAGGAGGGGTCGGTGCGATCGCAGGCCAACCACCCTTCAAGTGCTGTGGCGTAGGGGCGCAGGCGATACAGCTGGCGGTTCACCCAGTCGAGGGTAAACACCGCCCGGTAAATGCGATTTTTAATCGCCAGCTCATTGCCCCGACGCACCAGCAGCCCCGACAGCAGTAGATCGATCTGCTCGCAGCTGTCATCGGAGGGCACTGCTTCGCCCTGCAAGAGCTGTTGGTAAATGCCGAGAATTCTCGCCGTCCGGTTTTGGTGCCAGAACAGATGATCGCGAATGGTACGCAGGTGAATGGGTTCGTCTTGCGCTTCCCAGTGGTCGAGCAGGGCCGCTTGCACCAACCCCTCGACCCAAAAGTCGGCCATGCCGGGGGAGAGTTGTAGGGGCACCGTCTCGGACTGCTGGGCGTTTTTGACGGCAACCTGGCAGAGCTTTTGAGTCAAAAACGGCTGTCCCCCCGTCCAGTCGAGAATGGCTTTGAGCACCGCTTGGGGGCAATCCACTAGACCCTCTAGCCCCTGTTGCAGGGGCGCACTTTCGGCCAGGGTAAAGCCCTCAAGGGAAATCGCCTGCCCCACGTTGAAGGGAGTGCGCTGTTTATCGGCAATCAGATCGGCGGGGGTGGCAACGCCAAAGAGGGCGAAGGTAAGGCGGCGGTAGCGCGGGTCGTGGGCGCGCAGGTTGTAGCACGATCGCATCCAGGCAAAAAAGTCGTCAGTGGAAAAGTCGAGACTCAGCAGCCCGTCGATTTCGTCAATAAAGATATAGATCGGGGCATCCGCCGTGGCGGGCAGCAGCACCTCGTCTACCAATTGATTCAAGCGCTGCACCAGGGACAGGCTTTCGCGCGCTTGCCACCAGGCCAAAAAGTCCACTTGGCCCAGCAAATTTAGGCTTTGCAGCAGGCTCACCCCCACGCCGGTATACCACTGGGGCTGGGTGAGGCCGTTGCTGCCCAGGCGAGTCATATCTAGGTAGGCGCAATGCCCCCCAGCCTGCTGCAACTGAGCCTTCGCCCGCACCAGCAGGGAAGATTTGCCCATTTGCCGGGCGCTGAACACGTAGCAAAATTCCCTGGCCTGCAACGCCGCCACCAAGTCCACATCGGCCTGGCGCACCACGTAGGTACTGGCCTCGGCGTGGAGGCAGCCACCAACTTTGTAAAACGAGGGGGTGATCACAGGCGAGGCAGCTTAGGGTGCGTTGCGCTCTATTATGCGATGAGTTAAGTCATTTAGTTAGCTTGCAGCCCACGCTAAACTGACTGACAAATGCATCAACTGATGTTCTTTGCTCAATAAACTTCGTCGTGGGTGCCAATATCAAGCAGAACAATGACCTCAGCCTGAGTCATTGGATCTGTTTCAATTGAAAATAAACCTCGTCTAAGTTGAAACCCGTAGTTTTTCTTCTTCAGGATCCATGTGTGCTCTAACCCATAAGCGGTCAGCAATCGCGATGGGGTCAGCATTGATTCGGGCTTGAAAGCGATCCACCTGGGCGATGAGGTCAGCCTTTTGGTCATAGCAAGTGTGATAGGTGACGTCTTCACGCAACCACTGCCACAGATGCTCCACGGGCATAAAGTCAGGACTGTAGGCTGGCAGGGGTTCTAGGGTGATGTCTAAGGTATCCGCAACCGCTTGTACCAGCCGAGCTCGATGGTACGAAGCACCATCCCAAATCAGCTTGATGGGCACCTCCGGAAACTCAACCCGCAGGCGCTTGAGGACATCAGCGGTAGTGAACCGGTTCGCCCGTTCATAGGGCAAAATCCTGACTTGCCCCAGAGTGTAGAGATAGAGGCCGTAAAAGGAGACTTTCTCCAGCCCTGGGGAACTGGAGGAGACCCAAAACCGCTCCCCTTTAATGGACCAGCCGTAGCCTTCATCGGTGTCGAGATGAACGTGGGCTTCGTCGATGTAGACCAGCAAACAACGCTCATGCAACGCCTTATCCAAGAGTCTTTCCAGCCGTATCAAGAATGCGGCTCGTTGGTCGGAATTTCCTTTATTGAGGAGTTTACGTGCCTTTTTCCACGAGAAACCCAGCTCTTTGAGGACTTTTCGCAGAGTATCTCGACAACAGGCAATGTCAAAGGTGTCCTTGACCCAGCGCACGAGGCGTTTCAGGGTCCACCGAGGCAGCGGGTCGCCTTGCCGTTCTTGGGGCGGCGTCGCGGCTACTTCAAGGGCTTCGCGAATCGTCTGGTCTAGCCCCGCTTTAACCGCATCAGACAAAGGGGGGGATGGCCGCCACTGTGCCGGTACGCTAAGGCCTCTGGCCCGTTTGCATTATATCGATGCACCCAGTCCATTACGGTTTGAGGGTTGCGCTGACTTTGGTGCGCCACTTGGGTTGAACTCTGGCCCTGGGTGATCTCATAGAGCGCCATAAACCGCTCTCGGGTGCGAGGATGATCTGACTGTAGGGCGTACTCTCTCAGCATCTCGGGGGTTTGCTGCCACGCCGCAGTATTGACCGTCAGCATAGAACGCATGAACTAGACCTTATCGGAAATAGGAGAGAAAACGGTATAAATCAGCATTTCCCCCCGTTGCTTGTGATTTAAGCGGATTGACCTAGAGGGCTCCCTTTCTTCGCCCGGTGTGTCAGTCGGAAATTATGCAGCCCGCAGGCTGT